>JAODBB010000037.1 GCA_025463745.1 Subtercola sp. | reverse complement strand
AGCCGATCTTGTCGGGGAACGAGAACAGGTCGAGTTCGGCGCCGAGCCGGCGGTGGTCGCGCTTCGCGGCCTCCTCCTGCCGGGCCTGATAGGCACGCAATTCGTCTTTGGTGGGCCACGCGGTGCCATAGATGCGCTGCAACTGCGGGTTCTTCTCCGAGCCACGCCAATACGCCGCCGCGAGGCGGGTGAGCGCGAAACCATTGCCGATCATCCGCGTGTTCGGCAGGTGCGGGCCCCGGCAGAGGTCTTTCCAGACTTTTTCGCCGGTTTTCGGGTCGACGTTGTCGTAGATGGTGAGTTCAGACCCGCCGACCTCGACCGACTCGTCTTCTGCGGTGGAGCCGCCCTTGATGCCGATGAGTTCGAGCTTGTACGGCTCATCTGCCAGCTCGGCGCGGGCTTCGTCGTCGGTGACGACCCGGCGCACGAAGCGCTGGCCCTGGCGGATGATGCGTTCCATCGCCTTCTCGAGCGTCTTCAGGTCATCCGGGGTGAACGGCTCAGTCACACCGAAGTCGTAGTAGAACCCGTCGGTGATGGGCGGCCCGATGCCGAGCTTCGCCTCGGGATTGATCGACTGCACGGCCTGGGCCATCACGTGAGTGGCCGAGTGGCGCAAGATGTTGAGGCCGTCGGGTGAGTCGATGGGCACCGCTTCGACATAGTCGCCGGCCTTCGCAGTGGCAGCGAGGTCACGCAGTTCGCCGTTGACCTTCATGGCAACAATCGTTCGATCGGTGAACAGTTCGAATCCGGTGTGATCGGCGTCGACAGTGATGATGTCACTCACGTAACGGGTGCTCCTTGCGCGATTGTGGTACCCAGCCCTTCAACTTTAGTGGGCTATAAGCTGAGGGCCTCTACGGCTGGGAATGGAGTTGTACCGGTGCAGGCAGATCTTCCGCTGGGTATCGTGCTGCCGCCGATTGGAGTACCGGTGCGCAGCATCGGTGGCCACACGTTCGACTTCTCGCGGCAGATCGCAGTGATGGCCATCGTCAACCGCACGCCCGATTCGTTCTTCGATCAGGGCAGCACGTTCGCGCTCGACCGGGCTGTGGCCGCAGCGGTGCAGGCGGCGCGTGACGGGGCCGACTGGGTCGACATCGGCGGCGCGCCCTTCGCGCCGGGGCCGGAGGTGCCGCTCGCCGAAGAGCTCGATCGGGTGATTCCGGTGATCGAGGGGCTGACCGCGGAGTCAGACGTCGTCATTTCGGTCGACACCTTTCGCCCCGAAGTCGCGGCGGCGGCGATCGCGGCGGGGGCTTCGGTGATCAACGACACCACGGGCATCCACGACCCGCGGCTGGCCGACGTGGTGGCCGACAGCGCGGCGACCCTCGTCATCACGCACAGCCTGGCGCAGCCCCGGCAGGCGTACCCGCGGCCGCAGTACGGCGACGTCGCGGGCGAGATCAGCGATTTTCTCCGCTCGCGGATCGAGCTGGCGCGCTCGCGGGGCATCCCCGACGAACGCATCATTCTCGACCCGGGGCACGACCTCAACAAGAACACGCGGCAGACGCTCGAGCTGACCAGGCGGTTCGATGAGATCGCCGCGCTCGGCTTTCCGGCGCTGGCGGCGGTGTCGAACAAAGACTTCGTGGGCGAGTCTCTGGGCCGCGACAAAGCCGATCGGCTGGCGGGTTCGCTGGCCGCGGCGACCGTCAGCGTGCTGCTCGGCGCCCGAATCGTGCGGATGCACGACGTCGCGGCGGCGGTCGACGCGATGCGCATGGTCGAGTCGATACTGGGCTGGCGTGAGCCGGTGTACGAGACGCACAACCTCGGGTGAGCGGTAGAGCGGCTGAGCGGCCGGGTAGAGCTGCGCGACTTCGGTCGGAGCAGAGCCGATGCGACGACAATAGGGGTGGAGCATCGCGCCGGCTCCGACGAAAGTCGACAACGATGAACCGAATCGGCAGGAGTCGACCGTGACCCAAGACCTCATCCGCCAACTTTTCCCCGCCAGGTCGCCCGAGGCACCGGATGCCCTCACCGACGCCGACCTCCTCGCCCTGTATTCGGCTGCCGACCGTTCGGTGCCGCGCGTGCGAGCGAACTTCATCAACTCGATCGACGGTTCAGCGACCGCGGGCGGCCTCTCGGGGCGGCTCGGCGCTCCCGCCGACAAACGCGTCTTCGACCTGCAGCGCCAGGTCTGCGATGTGGTGCTGGTCGGGGCCGGCACGGTGCGCGCAGAAGGTTATGGTGCGATGCGCCTGGCTCCGGATGCCGCGGCCTGGCGGGTCGCGAACGGGTTCGCCGAGCATCCGACCTTCGCCATCGTGTCGGCCAGCCTCAACCTCGACCCGGCATCAGGCGTCTTCGCCCAGGCACCCGTTCGGCCGATCGTACTGACCGTGGCATCGGCCGGCGCGAGCCGTCGGCGTGCGCTGAGCGAGGTCGCCGACGTGATCGACTGCGGCGAAACGTGGGTCGAGCCGGCGCAACTGCTTGCAGCGCTGACCGCACGGGGGCTGCTGCAGGTGCACTGCGAGGGTGGCCCGTCGCTGCTCGGTTCACTGGTGGCCGTCGACGTGCTGGACGAATTGAGCCTCACGATCAGCCCGGCGCTGGAAGGCGGGGCCGGCCCGCGCATCGTGAGCTCGGTCGGCGGCACGATCGACCTGCAACCCATGCTCCTTGACCACGTGCTGCTCGCGGGCAGCATGCTGCTCACGAAATACTCGCGCTCCGCGCCGCGCTGACTCCCCTTGTCGCGGAGTCGACTTCGGACGGAGCCGGGCGGACGTGCCGCCACAGGAGGGGAGGATCGCGTCTGCTCCGCCGAATGTGGGGTGCGGGGAGGGCGAGCCGAGCTGGAGGAGGAGCGGCATCGGCGCGCTGAGTCAGAGCAGACGCGTCAGCGCCCGGCACGCGGCACGCGGCACGATGAGTCTCGTCTCGTAGGCGACGATGACGAGTTGCGGAGCATGCGCCTCGCTGCTGATGAGCGTTCAGGAGCGCACCCGCGAAATCGGCCTGATGAAAGCGATGGGCATGAGCGGGCGAAAGGTGTACGCCCTGTTCAGCACCGAAGCGGTGTTCATCGGGTTTCTGGGCAGCGCGATCGGCGCGGGCGTGGCCATCGTCATCGGCTCGGTGATCAGTCAGGTGCTGTCGAGACGATTGCTGTCGGGCCTGCCGGGGCTGCATCTGCTCGAGTTCTCACCGGTGTCGATCCTGGTGATCATCCTCCTGGTGATGCTCATCGCGTTCCTGGCCGGAACGTTGCCCGCGAGGCGCGCCGCGAGACAGAACCCGATCGACGCCCTGGGTTACGAATAGGGCAGCTAGGCTGACGCCGTGCATGCTGATTTGAGTGACGATGAGCGCGACCACATCCCTGTCATCTCGACGGGCGAACTGCCGTCAGGCGAGCGGGTGCGGGAGCTGCTGATCGAAGCGCACGAGCGCTATGGCAGCGTAACGACGGGCCAGGTCGCCGACTACATTCCCGCGCTAGCGGACGCCTCTCCCGACCTGTTCGGGCTCGCCGTGATGGGCGTGCGGGGGCGCTCGTTCTCCGTCGGAGACTCCGCCGTCGAGTTCTCGATCCAGAGCGTTTCGAAGCCGTTCGTCTTCGCACTCGTCTGCGAAGCGCTGGGCTTCGACGAGGCCAGAAAACGCATTGGTGTCAATAACACCGGGCTGCCGTTCAACTCGGTGATGGCCATCGAGCTGAACGCAGACCGCACCATGAATCCGCTGGTCAATGCGGGTGCCATCGCCACCACAAGCCTCGTGCCAGGCGACTCGGCCGACGAGAAGTGGCAGAACGTGCTCGGCGGGCTCTCGAAATTCGCCGGCCGCCCGCTGGCCATCGACCCCGCGGTGTACGCCTCAGAGGCGGCGAACAACATGCACAATCAGGGCATCGCCCGGCTGCTCGAAAGTTACGGTCGCATGTACTTCGACCCGTTCGAAGCGACCGATGTGTACACGAAACAGTGCTCGATCAACGTGAACGTCACCGATCTCGCGGTGATGGGCGCGACCCTCGCCGACGGCGGTGTGAACCCCCTGACGGGCGAGCGGGTCGTGAGCGCCGACACGTGCAAACGGGTTCTCGCCGTGCTGGCGACGGCGGGTCTCTACGAGCAGTCGGGCGAGTGGATGTACGACATCGGCCTGCCCGGCAAGAGTGGTGTGAGCGGGGGCATCATCACCATCGCCCCCGGCAAGGGCGGCGTTGCCACCTACTCTCCCCCGCTCGACGCGGCCGGAAACAGTGTGCGCGGCCAGCTCGCGTCGAAGTTCCTCTCGGATCTGCTCGGGCTGAACCTGTTCGCGTCGGCACCGGTGATGTCGGCGCTGGTTGAGTAGCCACGCGTATCAGGCACATCGATTCAGCCGGAGTTACGGCAGCCGGGCATCCAGAACCAGCTGGTGAACCCACGCCAACTTCGTGACAACAGCGGCAGACAGGGTGAACGGGTAGATGTCGCGCATGCCCATCGAGCGGTTGATCTCGTTGAAGGCGACGGTGAAGACGTTCCAGGTCTGCAGCACAGCGTCGAATTCGGCGGTCGTGTAGTCGAGGCGGGGCTGGTAAAGTCCATCGCCCAGTTCGCGATGCGTGTCGGCGGCATCGACTTCGAGGCCCGTCGCGGCGGCAGTCTGCAAGGTGTCGCGCATGTGCAGGTAGTGGGCGAAGCACTCGGCGAAGTCTTCCCACGGGTGCATGGTCGCGTACTCGCTGATGTAGTTCGTCTGCCAGCCGCCTGGCGCGCCCTGGCTGTAGTGGCGACGGATAGCGTCTTGATAACTGGCCTGTTCATCACCGAACAGGGCGCGAAAGCTGTCGATGCGCGGGGTGTCGCCTACGATGAGCTGCCAGTAGTAATGGCCGATCTCGTGGCGGAAGTGGCCGAGCATCGTACGGTAAGGCTCGTTCAGCGCCACCCTCAGGCCCTCGCGATATGGATCGTTGACCTCCTCGAGGTCGAGTGTGATCACGCCGTTCAGATGCCCCGTGACGACGCGCTCGCCCGTCGCCGACGACAGCAGGTCGAACGCGAGGCCATGGGTCGCAACCTCGTAGAACGGGATGACCGGCAGCCGTAACTCGTAGAGCTGGAACAGCAGGCGCCTCTTCGCAAACCCGGCCTTCGCGAGCTGCTCCAACGCAATCGTGTCGTTGGTCGCCGGCTGCTCACGCGTGATGCGGCACGAGTCGCACTCACCGCTGCCGGCGTCTTCGTGAACCAGCCAATTGCACAACCACGAGCGATTGATGCACAGCAGCCATCGGCCGTGCTGCGACTGGGATGCCCCGTCGCGCACGACGGCCATGTCGAGCAGGTCGGGCCGGAACCCCAGGGTCTGGTCGCAGTTGCTGCAGGTGAAGTCTTCGAAGAACACGAGGGCGCCGCAGTTGTCGCAGCTGAAATTCCGCACGGTCACACCCTATTGGCTGGGCGGCTCGGTTGGCTGTGCGGCTCCGGGCGTCTGTGAACTGCGGGTGTCTGTGAGCTGCGGGTGTCTGCGAGCCTGCGGTTGCCTGCGCGCCTCGGCCTCGAGCTCAGGCCGCGCGAAAGAAGTCGATCGCGCGCCGGGTCGACAGGATGCCGATCACCACGAGCGCCCAGATGATCGTGACGAGCCCCGAACCGAACTGCCCCGAGAAGAGCGTGAAGATGCCGGAGATCAGCGAGATCACCTCGAGGATCAGCACGATGGTTCGCGAGGTATTGCTGCCCTGCAGCAGGCCGCGCGCCACGATGATCGTGATGATTCCGAGCACGATGAGCACGATCGCATTCACACCGACCAGAGCCGAGGAGGTGCTGTTCGCCGCGAACACCGCAACGAGGGCGAGCACCCCGAAGACGAGATCGAGAATACCGTTGATGTACACCAGCACGGCCACAAATGTGACGGCGCCGGGCCTTGTTGCTGCCATGTGGTTCCCTTCGATGCGGGTGGATGCCGCCCAGCATATTGCGTGGCAGCCTCTTTGCTGGGAGTGTTTCTATGATTTCTCTCAGGCAGCTTCAGACCTCGTGCAATAGGTTTTTCGCACACGCAGCGAAGGAGAAGCATCATGGGATTTTTTGACCGGTTGTTCGGCCGCGAACAGGCCGGCCCTCCGACTCCCCCAGCATCGGCCCCGACGGCTCGATCGGCAGCGAAGCCCTCTCCCGCATCACCCGATGAGATCGCAGTCGAACGGTACCGCTATCTCTTGCGCACCGCTCCGCCCGAAACGGTCGAAGAGGTGCACCGTGAAGCGTTCGCGAAGCTCACCCCGCAGCAACGCGACCTGATCTTCTCCGAGCTCACCGCGAACGCTCCGGCCGGTGACGCCCCCGCCGATGCCTCGCCGAATGCGCTCGCCCGCTCGGCGACCCGCTCTGAGATACGCCAGCCTGGCGTGCTCGAGAAGTCGTTCTCGGGCGGCGGGGGCGCTGGCGGCGGTATCGGCTTCGGCGGTGTATTCGCGAGCTCACTGCTCGGCTCCGTAGCCGGGTACGTCATCGGTTCGAGCATCGCGCAGGCGTTCATCCCCGACTCGGTCGGTGCGGATGCCGCTGCGGGCGATCAGCCAGCGGATACAGCCGGCGACACGTCGGGTGATGGCTCTGGGGGCGACGGTTCCGGTGGTGCTTCGGCCGGCGGCGACACCGTTCTGGCAGATGGCGGCGACACGTCCGGCGCCGGGTCAGACTTCGGCGGTGACTTCGGCGGCGGTGACGCGGGTGGCGACTTCGGCGGCGGTGGCGACTTCGGCTTCTGAGCCGTCACCGGGCGCCTGCGCCATCTCTGGGCTTATGGGCCATCTCGGGTCTTTTGGTTCTGCGGCAATCCACCGGGCGGCTCATGGCCCACCTCCCGCACGTCGTCGCTCGAATCCCCGTCTCACTAACCCCTGTCTCGCCGGCCCGAACTGTGGCTCGCCTCGTTCTGGGCGGCTTTCTCGCCTTCGCCGGCATCACGCACCTCACGGTGGCGCGCAAGGAGTTCCGCGCGCAAGTTCCGCCGTGGGTGCCGTTGACTGCCGACACGGTGGTCGTGGCATCCGGTGTCGTCGAAATCGCCCTCGGCACCGCACTTCTCGCCGCGCCGAAACAGCGCACGTCGGTCGGCTGGGTCGTGGCGGCCTTTTTCGTGGCGATCTTTCCGGGCAACATCTCACAGGCCGTCACGCACACAGACGGCTTCAGCCTCAACTCAGATGCGGCGCGCTCAGTGCGGCTACTCTTTCAGCCGCTGCTCGTGCTCTGGGCGCTCTGGTCGACCGGCGCGCTGAAGTCGTGGCGGGCATCCCGTTGACCTGCCTGACAAGCGTCTCGCGAGTCAGCTGCGCCGAATTGAGGCGGCTATACCTGTCTCAACGTTGCGGGGGTGTCTCACGAGGCGGGCTAGGCGAGTGCCGCCGGCTGCAAAACGACAAAACCCCCGGTTTCTAGCCGGGGGTTTTTCGGTGGGCGGTACTGGGATCGAACCAGCGACCTCTTCCGTGTCAGGGAAGCGCGCTACCGCTGCGCCAACCGCCCAAATACGTCGTGTTACGTGGTGCTATTTAGTTAAGTCGAGCTTTATACGAGTTCGACGACGGGGGCGTCGAACTCAATTTATGATGCCGGCAACGGGGGCGTCGAAATCACAACGAGTGGAGAGGTGGCGACGGGATTTGAACCCGTGTGGACGGCTTTGCAGGCCGCTGCCTCGCCTCTCGGCCACGCCACCATATGGAGGGTTGCCCCAAAGGTACATCTACACTCGAGCGGATGACGAGATTCGAACTCGCGACCCTCACCTTGGCAAGGTGATGCGCTACCACTGCGCCACATCCGCATTGTCTTTCGACACTGACTGTTTTGTTGCTGCCAAACCCGCATTACTGCGTGCTCGGAAGACTCTACCCGAACGCAGCCGACAAAACCAAACCACGCCGATCGCGTGTCGTCACACTCTCTCGATGTGCGCTGAACGCCCGTGGTCGGCTAGTATCAACGAGCTAGAGATTCGCATCCGCCCCACAAGCAGCAGCGGGTCTTCGGGCGATTGGCGCAGTTGGTAGCGCGCTTCGTTCACACCGAAGAGGTCATCGGTTCGAGTCCGGTATCGCCCACATCACGAGTCGTCGTCACAGTGTGGCACTCGCACAGCCCGCCGTTCACGACGGCCAGGCCGACGCAGTGACCCGCTCGACCATGCTGGTACGGCGAAAATCGGGCATGAAGTGCTCGAGAATGTCGGCGTTGACCGTGCCGTAGGTGGTGTTCGGCCGGTGCTTGAGCCCCTCGTAGAAGGTGCGCAGAAACTCGTTCTTGAAGTCACCGCGCGGGTGGGCGGCAGTGATCTCCTCCACCATCGCAGGGTCGAGCGTGTCTAGCCCGACGCCGATGGCGTCGGTCAGAACCCCGAGATTGGTCGCGGCGACCTCCGGGCCCATTCGTGCCGGGATCCCCGGCGTGGTATGAAGTGCAATCGCATTCCACACAACCTCGACGGCCCGCGATGAGAAGCCGCGGTCACGAAGAAACGCTTGCGCGTGATCGGCGCCATCGACCTCGAAGCGCTGCTCGGCATCCGAGAACGGAGTCAACAGCCCGGAGTCGTGAAAGAGCGCCGCCACATAGAGGAGTTCGGGGTCGGGCTCAAGGGCCGTCGTGCGGGCATGAATCGAGCTGAAGAGAAAAACTCGGCGTGAGTGGTGAAACAGGAGAGGGCTGGTCGTTTCTCTGATGTAACGGGTCGCCTCGGCGACAGCGGAGGTCTCGGGGATCTCCACTCCCGCGATAATTTCAGACATGCAATGCTCACTTTCAGGTTGTGACGGCGTCGAATCAGACAATTCGTCTGACTTCCACGCTGCCAACGAGCGGCCTGTCTACGCCGCCTCGTCACGGCCATGAACCACCCACATCCAGACAACGCCGAACCTCGCCGCGCGGCAAGAGTCGACAGCCATCAGGTGGCAGTGCTGGTCTACGACGGCGTCAAGCTCCTCGACATCGCCGGCCCCACCGAAGTGTTCGCAGAGGCGAACCGGCTCGGTGCCGACTATCGTGTCGCCCTGGTGTCGCCGACCGGCGCAGACGTCACCACTTCGATCGGCATCCGCATCGCGGTCGACGGCGGCCCTGACTTCCGGCCGGCACCGCACACATTCCTCATCGCGGGTGGCGACATCTATCCACGCACTCCCGTTCCACCAGAGCTCGCGGATGCCGCGGCAGCGCTCTCGGTCGACGCGAAACGAGTCGCTTCCATCTGCACAGGAGCGTTCATCCTCGCCGCCGCCGGGCTGCTCGACGGCAAACGCGCCACGACGCATTGGAAGGTCGCACACACCCTCGCCTCGCGGTACCCGACGACTCGGGTCGAGCCCGACGCGATCTATGTGCGCGACGGAAATACGTACTCATCGGCCGGAGTGAGCGCGGGTATCGACCTCGCGCTGGCTCTCGTCGAGGAGGATCACGGGCCGGATCTCACTCGTGAGGTCGCCCGTGCGCTCGTGGTCTACCTGCAACGGGCGGGTGGCCAGTCGCAGTTCTCCGCGCCGTTGCAGGGCGCACCACCGCGCACACCAGCGCTCAGAAGCATCGTCGATCTCGTCACGGCCGACCCGTCTGACAGCCATTCTCTGACTCAGCTTGCAGATCATTTGAATCTGAGCCCCCGTCACCTCACTCGTCTGTTTCGCGACGAACTGTCGACGACACCGGCCAGGTATGTCGAATCGATCCGCTTCGACATCGCCAAGGCTCTGCTCGATCAGGGCCACACCGCCACCCAAGCCGCGGAGCGGGCGGGCTTTCCCAGCTACGAGGCGCTGCGCAGGGTCTTTGCGCGAGAACTGGACATGTCTCCCTCGGCCTACCAGCGCCGGTTTCGCACTGCGCAGCGGGGTGAGACTGCTCAGGGCAGCGCGACACATTCCTGAACGGAGTCGATCGGTGGGTTCAATCGGCAGCGCCATCGCACGTTGTCTTGATTCGGGTGGTTCGCGACCGGATGTGCGTAGATTCGAGAGCCGTGCGCCGCCAGGCTGGGGTGAAGAGTGCGCGAGCCGGAGCTGTTCGTATCCGGGTCGCCTGCGACGACCACACAGGGAGAAATCGAAAAATGGATGCTGCGCCCACCGACTCGAGCCCACAGCCTCTGATGATGGCCCTTCGCGCGCACGAGCGCGGAGGCCCCGAGCGACTCGTGTATGAAGAGGCGCCGCGACCGGTTCCCGGCCCGGACGAGATCCGCGTCGCCGTGCGTGCCGCCGCGATCACGTTCGCCGAACTGAGCTGGCCTGAGACATGGGAGGGCGATGGTGTCGATCGCACGCCGATAATCCCCTCGCACGAATTCGCCGGAGTGGTCGCCGAGATCGGTTCCGGCGTCGTCGACCTGTCTGTGGGCGACTCGGTCTTCGGAATCGTTCCGTTCAACCGGGATGGGGCAGCGGCCGAGTTCGTAGTCGTTCCGTCCGCCTGCGTGGCGCGGAAGAAGCCCAGGGACTCCGATGTCGTCGCGGCAGCGGCCGTGCTGCCCGCTCTGACCGCATGGGAGGCACTGGGCGATCAGGCGCACGTGGCTGCGGGTCAGCACGTGTTGATCAGGGGCGGAACCGGTGCGGTCGGCGCGTTTCTCACCCAGTTCGCGCACGAGCTGGGCGCCGAGGTCACGGTGACGGTCACCTCGGAATCGAGCGTGGCGCGCGCGAGGAACCTCGGTGCCGATCATGTGGTCGTGAGCGCTCCCCATTCCGAAGCCCCTGATCTCTCTGCGTTCGACGTCGCACTCGACGCTGTCGGCGACGACGTGCCGGAATGGCTGTACGCCGCGGTTCGCCCGGGCGGGCAACTCGTCGTTCTCCAGGTGCCTCCACGTCAGGAGCTCGCCGAGAAGTACGGCATCACAACGATCTTCTTCGTCGTTCGCACACGCCGTGACAGGCTGGAGCAACTGGCCGCGCTGATCGCAGCGGGTCACGTCGAGGTGGCAATCGCTCAGACATTTCCGCTCTCTGCCGGGAGGGCTGCTTACGAGAGCGGGTCTGTGCCGAAGCCGGCGCCTGGCAAGACGGTCATTCTCGTTCCCTAGTTTTCGGCGGATGCACAAGCGCTTCCCGTTCTGGTGCCGCCAGGAATGGGGTGTTGAGTCTTCAGCAGTTTCTCGTAGTGTGAAGCACAATCGACGCCGAGGTGTGCGTCGAAGAAGACTCACACGAAAGGCCTCCCCCGATGCCTCCCTACGGCAACGCACGTGCCGATTGGAACATCTACCCCGGCAGAGTCGTTACGATCGACGCGCCGCACTCCCCCGATGCCGAATTCGTCAAACGCATCACGGCGACGATCAACGACCACGAGCAGTCGTATGCAGAGACGATGGAGAGCGTCACCCGCATCGCGAACGAGTGGCGCGCCCGCGACACGACCCCGCGCGAACTCGAGCGCCTCGCCCGCCTCATTTTTCACACCAGCGAGCCCGATGATTCGTGGTCGGATGCGCCCGAACACGTACGGGAACTGTACCGTCAGCGCGCGGTGACCCTGCTCGAGAGCGGCTACCGAAAAGTCGACCGCTAAGAGGCCGCGCCAATAGAGGGGGCATCCGCTGAGTAGGCCAGAATAAGCCGTATGGCGATTGACGACGCAGAGAAGCAGCGGCTCACTGAAGCGAACGATGGTTCTGTCGCCTGGCGCGATTGGGGGCCCTACGTCGCCGAGCGCGCCTGGGGCTCGGTTCGCGAAGACTACAGTGCCGACGGCGACGCCTGGGCCTCGTTTCCGCACGACCACGCCCGTAGTCGCACCTACCGCTGGAACGAAGACGGCATGGCCGGCTTCAGCGACCTCGACCAGAAGTGGTGTCTCGCGCTTGCCCTGTACAACGGCGTCGACCCCATTCTCAAGGAACGGATGTTCGGCCTCGCCGGCCCCGAGGGCAACCATGGTGAAGACGCGAAAGAGTACTGGTGGTACCTCGACGGCACGCCCACCCACTCGTTCAACACCTGGCGCTACCACTACCCGCAGGCGCCTTTTCCGTACAATGATCTCGTCGAGACGAACGCCGACCGCTCAAAGCTCGAACCCGAGTACGAACTCGTCGACACCGGCATTTTCGACGAGTCGCGCTACTGGGTAGTGACGGTCGACTACGCCAAGCGCGGCCCGCACGACCTGTTGATGCAGATCACCGTCGAGAACGCCGGCCCGGATGCCGCGACCATCGACGTGCTGCCGACACTGTGGTATCGCAATACTTGGGGCTGGGGGTACCCCGGTGAAGACCCGAAACCCGAGCTGACGTATGAAGACGGGCGCGTGGTGGGCCGCCAGCAGAGCACGGGAACGTTGTATTTGCAGGGTGACGGCTCCGGGCATCCCTTGTTCTGCGACAACGAGACCAATACCGCGCGCATCTACGGCGAGGCCGAATCGCCCGCGTACCCGAAAGACGGCATCAACGACTGCATCGTGAGCGGAGCGGCCACGGTGAACCCCGCCCAGACGGGCACGAAGGCCGCCTTGCACTACTCGCTCACCCTGGAGCCGGGCGAAGTGAAGGTGATTCGTGTGCGCCTGACGGGCGGCGAAGACGCCGAGTTCGAGGCGGCCGCCGACGAGGGTATCGATGTGTCGTCGTACGACGCCGTGGTCGATCGCCGACGCCGCGAGTCGGATGCGTTCTACGCCGAGCTCACGCCGAAGGGCGCGTCGGCGGACGAGGCGCGCGTGCTGCGGCAGGCCTTCGCGGGCCTGCTGTGGTCGAAACAGTTCTTTCACTTCAATGTGCAGAAGTGGCTCGACGGCGACCCGGCGTCTCCGCCGCCTCCTGCCGATCGCGCCGCGGTGCGAAACGGCTCCTGGCGGCACCTCGACGCTCACGACGTCATTCTCATGCCCGACCCGTGGGAGTATCCGTGGTTCGCGGCGTGGGATCTCGCCTTTCACTGCGTGACGCTGGCCCACATCGACCCGGAGTTCGCCAAGGCACAGCTGATTCTGATGCTGCGCGAGTGGTACATGCACCCGAGCGGCCAGCTGCCGGCCTACGAGTGGAACTTCTCCGACGTGAACCCGCCGACCCATGCTTGGGCGGCCCTGCACGTGTTTCTGCTCGACGGCGGCTCCGACTACAGCTTCTTGGCGCGCGTCTTTCACAAGCTGCTGATGAACTTCACCTGGTGGACCAACAACAAAGACCATGGGGCGAACAACCTGTTCGAGGGCGGCTTCATGGGCCTCGACAACATCGCGCCGCTCGACCGCTCGAAGCTGCCGCCAGAGGTCGGCATTCTCGAACAGGCCGATTCCACGGCGTGGATGGCGATGTATGCGCTCGACCTGTTGAACATCGCCCTGCGGCTGGCCGGCAACGACCGTTCGTACGAAGATGTGGCCACGAAGTTCATCGAGCACTTCTTGCAGATCGCGAACTCAGCGAACGCCACGGGCTTGTGGGACGAAGAAGACGCGTTCTTCTACGACGTTCTGCACCTCGCCGACGGCCGGGATGTTCCGCTGAAGGTGCGCTCGCTCGTCGGTCTCGTGCCGGTGGTGGCATCGCTGGTTTTCGATAACAAAGAGTTCGTCGCGCTGCCCGAGTTTCGCGACCGCGTGGTCTGGTTTCTTGAGAATCACCCCGAAATGCGGCAGTCGCTGCACGAACACGATCAGAACGGCAGTCGGGTGTTTCTGCTCGCCCTTGTGTCGCCCGATCGGCTCAAACGCATTCTGCAGAAGGCTTTCAACCCGAAAGGCATGTTGTCTGACCACGGAATCCGTGGCATCTCGGCCTACCACAAAGACCATCCGTTCAGCGTCGAGGTCGACGGAACAGAGGCCGTGGTCGACTATGAGCCGGCCGAGTCGACCTCGGGGCTCTTCGGCGGCAACTCGAATTGGCGTGGACCGGTCTGGTTTCCGCTCAACGTGTTGTTCGTCGAGGCGTTGCGCAACTACGGTGCCACGGGCTCGCCCGCCACGACCGTCGAGTTTCCTCTCGGGTCGGGTATCTTCCTCACGTTCGATCAAGCCGCCGACGAATTGTCGTCACGATTGATCTCGCTATTCACCCCCGGGAGTGACGGCCGCAGGCCTTCGGATGCCCGGTACGAACTGCTCTCGACCGATCCGCGTTGGCGCGACAACGTGTTCTTCTACGAGTACTTCGACGGAGACACGGGCCAGGGCCTCGGCGCCTCGCACCAGACGGGCTGGACGGCCCTGGTGGCCCACCTCATCCTGACTATCGGCGATCGGGGCGACACTGGGCAGGCGGCGAACGTCGTGACTCCTGAAGGCCCCTGACGCAACTGCCTCGGCAGGCGCAGCGCACAGCGACGCTGAACGAGGACGAGGCCCGGTGCCTGCGGTTCGCAGGGCAGCCGGGCCTCGAGTCTTCAATCAGTCTACTGGCGCAAGTCTTCTTTGTAGTCGTTCTTCGCTTCCGTCGCGGCTCGGTTCGCCTCGGCCGCTTTCACGTCTGCGTTGGCTTTGGCCTCGTCTGCCTTGTCAGACACGCGGCCTTTCGCGTCATCGATGGTGCGGCTGATCTTTTCGCCGGTTGCCTCAGCGGCTTCTTTTGCATTGTCAAGAAGTCCCATGATGTGCTCCTTCTCTCGGGTGCCCACGTCGGGCATCGTTGTGTCTCCCACAGTAGGCACCGATCAAAATGCCGTCCACCCGATGGTGTCGATTCACGAATCGTGCTAGTGCGAGCGAGTTTCGATTGGCCCGTGTTTGTACGTTTTCGACAGCCGAGTTCGGGGCAGACTGGTGGTTGTCGCATAATGAGGATCGGCATCGACGCCACAGAAAGGCTGCCCATGACACCTGCATTCTCGCTCCGTTCGCGCCCATGGCTCGCCAGCTACGCCGAGGGGGTGCCGGCCGACATCGAGCTGCCCACCGATTCGCTCGTCGACTTCATCGAGAACTCCGTGGCGCGCTTCGGGCGCAAGGTCGCTCTCGAGTTCTTCGGGCACGAGACCACCTATCGCGAGTTGGGCGAGCAGATCGACAGGGCCGCAGAGGGCCTGCGCAGGCTGGGCGTGAAGCACGGCGACCGTGTCGCGCTGGTGCTGCCCAACTGCCCGCAGCACATCGCTGCCTTCTATGCGGTGCTGCGACTCGGCGCCATCGTCGTCGAACACAATCCGCTCTACACCCCGCGTGAGTTGCGGCACCAGTTCGAAGACCACGGCGCCACCGTGGTGATCGCCTGGGACAAGGTATGCCAAACCATTCAGAAGATGCCGGACGATCTGGCCGTCAGTCACCTCATTTCGGTCGATCTCACCCGAGCGATGCCGCTCTCTACGCGAGCGCTTCTGCGGCTGCCGATCTCGAAGGCGCGCGATTCGAGAAACGCCTTGCATGCGAAAGCCCGCAACACCGTGACCTGGGAGGCGCTGCTCGAGCACCGGCGCATCAAAAAGTCGGTGCCGCGGCCGAGCGTCAACGACATCGCGCTGCTGCAATACACCAGCGGCACCACGGGCACGCCGAAGGGCGCGATGCTCACCCACCTCAACCTGCACGTGAACGCCCTGCAGGGCCGCGCCTGGGTGCCGGAGATGGCCGAGGGCACCGAGGTGGTCTACGGTGTGTTGCCGATGTTCCACGCCTACGGGTTGACGCTCTGCCTGACGTTCGCCATGAGCCTCGGTGCGCGGCTGGTGCTTCTGCCCCGGTTCGACGTCGACCTGGTGTTGCAGGCGGCGAAAAAGAACCCGCCCACGTTTCTGCCGGCCGTTCCGCCGATCTACCAGCGGCTCGCCGTGGCCGCGAAGGAGCGCGGGGTCGACCTGACGGGCATCCGCGTCGCCATCTCGGGTGCCATGACCCTGCCCGTGCCGACGGTGGAACTGTGGGAGAGCATGACCGGCGGGCTCTTGGTAGAGGGCTACGGGCTCACTGAGACGTCGCCGATCGCGCTGGCCAACCCGGTCGGGCCGACTCGCCGCGCCGGATCGATCGGCCTGCCCTTTCCGAACACCGAGATTCGCATTGTCGACCCCGAGGATGTCGATGTCGACCGGGCGACGGGTGAAGCCGGTGAACTGTTGATTCGGGGCCCGCAGGTGTTCTCGGGGTATTGGCGCAAACCCGACCAGACCCGCGATGTGCTGCTGCCTGACGGCTGGTTTCGCACGGGTGACATCGTCTCGATCGACGAAGACGGCTTCGTGTCGGTCGTCGACCGCATCAAAGAGCTCATCATCACCGGCGGTTTCAATGTGTCTCCTTCGGAGGTCGAAGACGCGGTGCGCATGCATACAAGCGTGAAAGACGTGGCCGTTGTGGGTTTGCCGGGCGAGAAGGGCGATGAAGACGTCGTGGCCGCTGTCGTCGTGAAGCCCGGGCATTCGCTCGATGAGAAGTCGATTCGCGACTTCTGCCGCGACCACCTGGCGGCGTACAAGGTGCCGCGCCGCGTTGTCGAGATCGATGAGCTGCCGGTCTCGCTCATCGGCAAGGTTCTGCGGCGCACGGTTCGCGACGACCTGCTGGCCACAAAGCAGTAGCCGCTCAAGCCCCCGCCCCGCAACGCAGAAAGCTGGGTGCCCCTTCCGAAGAAGCGGCACCCAGCTTTTCTGCTGTTGACTGTTTGGTGCAGGCCGAGCGGTTAAGCCGGATCGAGCGCGTAGCTCTCTTCGCCGTGAACCACCGTGTCGACGCCCGCGATCTCGTCTTCGCTCGTGATGCGGAAGCCCATCGTCTTCTGGATGATCGTGCCGATGACCCAGGCGAGAACGAACGAGAAGATCATCACCGCGAAGGCTGCCGTGGCTTGCTTACCGAGCTGAGCGAAGCTGCCGCTGTCGACCAGGCCGATGCCGGCGCCGAAGATACCGATGTAGAGGGTACCGAACAGACCACCGACGAGGTGGATGCCCACGACATCGAGCGAGTCATCGAAGCCGAGCTTGAATTTCAGCTCGATAGTGAGGCAGCAGAGCGCACCGGCCAGAAGACCGAGCAGCAGGCCCCAGCCGGGCGTAAGGATGTTACAGGCCGGGGTGATCGCGACGAGACCCGTCACAGCACCCGAAGCCGCACCGATCGAGGTCGCCTTGCCGTCTTTGATCTTCTCGACGATCAGCCAGCCGAGAATAGCGGCGGCGGGAGCGGCGAGCGTGTTGATCCAGGCGATTGCGGCTACACCATCAACGGCGGCTTCTGAACCGGAGTTGAAGCCGAACCAGCCGAACCAGAGCAGTGATGCACCGAGCAACGTCAGCGGAACGTTGTGCGGCTTCTGGATGCCCTTCTGGAACCCGATGCGTTTACCGAGCACAAGGGCGAGTGCCAAACCTGCCGCACCAGCGTTGATGTGCACCGCAGTACCACCGGCGAAGTCGTTGACACCCCAGGTCGGTGCCCAGCCCTCTTTGAGGTTGAATACCCAGAAAGCGACGGGGAAGTAGACGATCGTCACCCAGAACCCGGCGAAGACCATCCAGGCGCCGAACTTCGCGCGGTCTGCGATAGCACCGGAGATCAGGGCGACGGTGATGATGGCGAAGGTCGCCTGGAATCCGACGAAAGCAAGATCGGGCAGACTCGGAGTCATGGCACCGCCATCGCCGATTCCCAAGAAGCTCTGAAGGAAGATCAGTGGCTGGGAGGCGTCGAACGGGTTACCGAGAAAACCCGGGATAAGCGGAGTGCCAAAGGCCAGGCCGTATCCGTAGAACACCCACAGCACGCCGACGAGGCCCATCGCGCCGAAGCTCATCATCATCATGCTGACAACGCTCTTGGCCTTGACCATGCCGCCGTAGAAGAAGGCGACACCGGGAGTCATGATGAGAACGAGGGCGGCGGCGACAAGCAGCCACAGGGCGTTTACAGCGGATTGAACGTCTCCAGCTGTTGGATCATCTGCTAGGAACATCATTGGAAATTACCTCTCTCGAACCGAGTAAATGCACCGGTGCGCAGATGTCCCCCAATTCGGGTCTGCTCGCCTCGGCTACGCCATTAGCTTCGTGGGTCGAGGTTTCGGGTGAGGTGAATCTATGTTTCGCGTTGGTAACGCGATCCGTGCCTTTGTAACAACTGTGTTTCGGGCGGCCGACAATTCAATTGAAATCTGTACCCCCACTTTGGGTGACAGCTCAGGAGTGCTATCCGGTCGCATCCGCGTGCCTGGGCGGGTGAGTGTGCCCTAGCGCTCTGTCGAAGCGATCAGCCGGGAGGCGGAACGCAGATACTTCTTGCGATAGCCGCCGTTCATCATGTCGCCGGCGAAAACCTCGTCGAGAGGCAGCCCCGAAGAGAAGATGGGCAGCTGGGCGTCGTACACGCGGTCGATGAACGCCACGAAACGCAAGGCGTCGGTCTGGTTCACCAGCACGCTCGCGTCGGTGATGACTAAGGCATCGAGGCCGTCGAGCAGCTTGACGTACCTCGAGGGGTGGAGCGTACCCAGAAATCGGATGAGCTCGGTGAACGAGTCGACCGTGTAACGGCTGCCCGCGTCATCCAGACCCGCGATGACGCCCTCGAGCTCGGTGTCGTCGAGCGTTGTCGCGTGACCTTCGATGTGGCGGCGACGATAGTCGAGGCCGTCGATGCGAATGATGTCGAACCGCCCCGAGAGGGCCTGGATCTCGCGCAAGAAGTCTTCGGCCGCGAATCGGCCCTCACCCAGAGCATTCGGCGGGGTGTTCGAGGTGGCGGCGAGCTTCGTGCCGGTGGCGACGAGGTCGCCCAGCAGGCGGGTCATCATCATGGTGTCACCCGGGTCGTCGAGCTCGAACTCGTCGATGGCGATCAGTTTCGCCCCGCTGAGCAGCTTCACGGTGTCGAGGTAACCGATCGCCCCGACGAGCGCGGTGAACTCGATGAACGTGCCGAAGTACTTCGGCGCGGGCGCCGCATGCCAGAGCGCTGCCAGCAAGTGCGTCTTGCCGACGCCGAACCCGCCGTCGAGGTAGATGCCCGGTTTCGGTGCCGGCGTTCTCTTGGCACGGCCGAAGAACCCGACCGACTTCGCCGGCCCCCAGCTCTGGGCGAACGCCCGCACCTTCTGCAGTGTTTCGGCTTGTGACGGATGATCGGGGTCGGGCCGATACGAGTCGAACGATGCCGTGTCAAACTGGCGCGGTGGCACCAGCACGGCCGCCATCTCTGCCCCGCTGAGGGTGGGCCGGAGATCAACGAGGTGCAATGGAATAGTTGTACTGCCGCTGTCGGTTGTCATCACTAGCAATTAAAGCGCACGAATTGAACGACCGGCCGCACGGCCACTATCGGAGGTAACAATGGCTGTCGAAACCGACACCACACCCAAATTCGCCGAGTACGCTCACCCGAACCGTCTGGTGAGCACCGACTGGCTGGCCGAGCACCTCGGTGACACCGATCTTGTGGTCGTCGAATCCGACGAAGACGTGCTGCTCTACGAAACGGGCCACATTCCCGGTTCGGTCAAGATCGACTGGCACACCGACCTCAACGACCCGGTCACACGTGACTACATCTTCGGTGAGGAGTTCGCGGTGCTGGCCGGCAGCCGGGGAATCGATCGCAATTCGACCGTGGTGATCTACGGCGACAAGAGCAACTGGTGGGCTGCCTACACACTGTGGGTGTTCAGCCTGTTCGGCCACGAAGACGTTCGTCTGCTCGACGGCGGCCGTGACAAATGGATCGCCGAGGGCCGGGCGATCACCACGGATGTGCCGGAGATCACGCCCGTCGAGTACCCGATCGCCGAGCGCAGCGATGTCGAGATCCGCGCCTTCAAAGACGACGTGATCGACCATCTCAATGTGGGCGGCACGCTCATCGATGTGCGTTCGCCCGAAGAATACAGCGGCGAACGCACCACCGCGCCGGCCTACCCCGAAGAGGGCGCCTTGCGTGCCGGCCACATTCCGAGCGCGCACAACGTGCCGTGGGCCAAGGCTGCTGCCGAAGACGGCACCTTCAAGCCGCTCGCCGACCTCAATGAGATCTACCGCGAGGGCCTGGGGCTCGATGACGCAGACGACGTGATCGCATACTGCCGCATCGGCGAGCGTTCGAGCCACACCTGGTTCGTACTGACTCACCTGCTGGGCTTCGAAGGCGTGCGCAACTACGACGGCTCGTGGACCGAGTGGGGTTCTGCCGTGCGGGTTCCGATCGTTCAGGGTGCCGAGCGCGGCGAGCACGTCGTGAAGTAACCGCGGTGGCTACGACTGAACTGCACCCGGCGCTCGCCGAAATCCGCGACGACTTTCTCGAGCTGTCGCTCAAAGACCGGCTGCAATTGCTGCTCGAGTTCTCGAACGAGCTGCCCGAACTGCCCGAGCGTTACAGCGAGCATCCCGACCTCTTCGAAAAGGTCGTGGAGTGCCAGTCGCCCGTGTTCATCTTCGTGGAGGTCGACGAGAACCAGATCGTGCACCTGTTCGCCACGGCACCGAAAGAATCGCCGACCACCCGCGGGTTCGCGTCGATTCTGGCTCAGGGCCTGGGCGGCTTGACCGCCGACGAGGTGCTGGCGGTCCCCGACGACTATCCGCAGATGATCGGGCTGTCGCAGGCGGTCTCCCCCTTGCGCATCCGCGGCATGACGGCGATGCTCGGCCGTACGAAGCGTCAGGTGCGCGAGAAGACCGCGGTCAAATGAGGATGGCCGGCAGCCGACGGATATCTGTGTCGCGGCTGCCTGCTCATCCTCGGTTAGGCGAGGCCGCGCTGCGTGAGCCAGCTGCGGATGGCCGTGGTGTACTTCTCGGGGTCGTAGTTCCACAGCCGCACGTGCTTGGCCACCGAGAACGGCACCAGTGTCACGAGATCGGGCCGGGCCTCGGCGAGTTTGCGCGACGCCGTCGAGGGCACGAATCCGTCGTCGTCGCTGTGCAGGATCAGCACCGGCCAGGCGACCTCTGAGGCGCGAGCGACGAAGTCGAGCCGTTTGAAGTCGATCGGCGCAGACTGCCCGGTGATCGAACGGCCCACCTCCGAACCGATGGTCGCCATCACGGCCCTCGAAATCGGCTCGGGCAAGTGGTTGAGGTGGCCCTGGAACACAATGGTGTCGCTCCACGCGACCACCGGCGAGTCGAGCACGACGGCGGTGAGATACGAGCGGCTGGATGATCGGGTGGCCGCCTGCAGCACAGTGGCCCCGCCCATCGACCAGCCCATCAGAATGAGCTCGGTGGCGCCGTGTTCGACGGCGTAGGCCATCGCGGCGTCGATGTCGTGCCACTCGGTGTCGCCGAGGGCGTACCGGCCGTCGGGGCTCTTGGGCGCCTCGCCGTCGTTGCGGTACGACACCTGCAGCACGCTGTAGCCGAGCTCGTGAAAGAGAGGGAGCGCCCGAATGGTCTCGGCGCGGCGCACTCCCCTGCCGTGCACGGCGATGACCCAGCGGGTGCTGGGCGTGTCATCCGGCGAGACCGCGGGCACGAACCACGCGGGCGCCGGGCCGAGTTCGGTCTCGACGATCACGTCGTGCACCTCGAGGCCGAGTTCGCGGGGGTCGAGAAAGTACCAGCTGCCGAGGCGGCCCCACCGGGCATCCGCGAGCTCGCCATGGTCGACGCGTTCGACGCTGCGCGTGACGCGGCCGTCTCTCACCGAGATGATGCCGCCGACTCGTGCGTGCCCCGTTCCGCCCGCGAACCACAGGCTGTAGCGCCCCGCGACCAGCGAGTCGGCCGAAATGCCGAGGGTGACGATTCCCCTGCCGTCTGGCCCGAGCTCCGCCGAGTAGATACGCAGATCTTCGGTGGCCGAATCGGTGGGAATGACGACCGAACGGGAGAATTTCGCGGTGACGAAGGCCGCGGTGGCGGTGGCGAGAGCGGCGACCGCACCGACCGCGATAGCCGAGACGACCCACGGAGCGACCAGATCGCGTTTCGGTTGTTCGTCTGCGCGCAGCCGAACGCCGAACGAGTCACGGTTGTTCATTGGCACACCTTTTCATACCTTCGAGCGCCCCACTGGCCAAACGGCGTGCCTTCCCAGTAGACACACAAAAAAACTCTAGTCTGGCGAGGTGTCCGATTCTCCTTTCAGCCCTGCGCTGCCGCAGCCTTTCGCCGCGGCACTCGGCTCCCTTCGAAAGGCCAAGACGCGCCCAGAGCTCGTGGTGAACGAGATCGCGTCGCCCGCGAACCTCGCGCCGTACTCGATAGCGCTGTCGGCAGACGTCACGCCGCTGCGCCACGGCTCCGATTCAGACCTCGGCACCGGCCGGTTCATCCTTCTGTACGACGCCGAAGAGCCGCAGGCCTGGGGAGGCCCGTTCCGTGTCGTGTGCTTCGTGCAGGCGCCGCTCGAGACCGAAATCGGGCTCGATCCGTTTCTGGCTGACGTAACCTGGTCGTGGTTGATTGATGCACTCGACGCTCAGGGGGCAAACTATTCACATGCTTCGGGTACAGCAACAAAGATCATCTCCTCCGGGTTCGGTGAATTGGCCAAACAGGGCGACGGCGCCCAAATCGAACTCCGCGCCTCGTGGAGCCCGGGAGATGCTGACATGAAAGCGCATGTCGAAGGCTGGGGCGAACTGCTCTGCATGCTTGCCGGGCTCCCTCCCGTCACCGAAGGCGTGAGCCTGCTGTCGACGAAGCGCAATGCTCGTGACTGAAGCTCAGCCGGCGCCTGGTGCGGCAGCTGATGACGCCGAGCCGCGAGCCGTGACTCCCCGCCGGGTGATCGACACGCGCGAAGGCTACCTCGCGGCGGTAGAGCTGATCGCCGCCGGCACCGGCCCGCTCGCTATCGACGCCGAACGCGCATCAGGCTTCCGGTACTCGCAGCGCGCCTACCTGATTCAGTTGTACCGTCGGGGCGCCGGAACGTTCTTATTCGATCCACCGCCCATCGGCTCGTTCGCCGAGCTCTCTGACGTGATCTCGGGCGAAGAGTGGGTGCTGCACGCGGCCAGCCAAGACCTGGCGTGCCTGCGTGAGGTAGAGCTGCTGCCGACGGTGATCTTCGATACCGAGCTGGCCGCACGGCTGCTGGGCCTGCCGCGCGTGGGGCTCGGCACCGTGGTCGAGGAGTTGCTGGGAATCCACTTGGCGAAGGAGCATTCGGCGGCCGACTGGTCGACCCGGCCCCTGCCTGCGTCGTGGCTGGAGTACGCCGCCCTCGACGTGGAACTGCTGGTTGATCTGCGTGATGTGATGGTCGGTCTGCTCGACGAACAGGGCAAGACGGAGATCGCTCGGCAGGAGTTTCAGGCGACCCTCGACAAAGAAACGAAACCGGCCGCGGCCGACCCCTGGCGGCGTCTCTCGGGCGTGCACTCGCTGCGCGGCGCCAAGAGCCTCTCGATCGCCAGAGAACTGTGGTTCGCCAGAGACGAACTCGCACGCGAAACCGACATCGCCCCCGGCCGCCTGGTTCCCGATCTGTCGCTGACGGCTGCAGCCAGGGCCCTCCCGGAGTCGAAACGCGAGCTCGCCTCGCTCCGTGAGTTCACGGGGCGCGCGTCGAGGTCGGAACTCGACCGATGGTGGAACGCCATCGAGGTCGGGCGGGCATCCACCAGCCCACCGCAACTCACCCGCGCAACAGACACCCTGCCGCCGCCGCGCAGCTGGGGTGACCGCAACCCCGAAGCGGATGCCCGGCTGAAGCTCGCGCGCCAATCCCTTCTGGCGCAGAGCGAAGCGCAGCAGATTCCGCTCGAAAATCTGCTCACGCCCGAGCTTCTGCGCCGGCTCGCCTGGACTCCCCCGCAGGTCATCGACCCCCAGAGCGTCGCGTCAGCCCTCGAGAAGTCGGGCGCGCGCCCGTGGCAGATTGAGCTAACTGCACAGCCAATCGCCCAAGCCTTTGTAGATGCCCACCAAAAGCTCCTCGACGACGCCGAGGGCGAATCGTAGGAAGAAGCAAACGATTTCAGCGCTCTTCCGGGGGGTATCTAGGATCAAAACTGATGTTATCCCGGGAGGCATGAGGCATAGTGGCCGAAAAATCTGAAGTCGTGTTCGTTGATGGAGTTCGCACCCCGTTCGGGCGTGCGGGCGAAAAGGGAATGTACTGGAACACCCGCGCCGATGACCTGGTCGTGAAGGCGATCATGGGTTTGCTCGAACGCAACCCGCTGGTTCCGAAAGACCGGATCGATGAGGTCGCCATTGCGGCGACCACGCAGACGGGTGATCAGGGGCTGACCCTCGGGCGCACCGCCGCGTTGCTGGCCGGGCTGCCGAAGTCGGTTCCCGGTTTCGCCATCGACCGCATGTGCGCCGGCGCGATGACCGCTGTCACCACGACCGGTGCCGGTATCGGTTTCGGCGCCTACGACCTCGTCATCGCCGGCGGAGTGGAGCACATGGGGCACCACCCCATCGGCTCCGGTGCAGACCCGAACCCGCGATTCGTCTCTGAGCGTCTGGTCGACGCCGAGGCACTCAACATGGGTAACACCGCTGAGCGCATCCACGACCGTTTTCCACAGCTCACGAAAGACCGCTCCGACCGGTACGCGCTGCGTTCGCAACAGAAGGTCGCCGCCGCCTATGCGGCCGGCAAGATTCAGCCCGACCTGATTCCCGTCGCCACCCGCAGCGAGAGCGGCTGGGGGCTGGCCACCATCGACGAGGCCCCGCGCCCCGAGACCACGATGGAGGGGCTCTCGAACCTGCGTACACCGTTCCGGCCGCACGGCCGCGTCACCGCGGGCAACTCGTCGGGGCTGAACGATGGCGCCACCGCTGCCCTGCTCGCGAGCGGCGAGGTCGCGGCAGAGCTCGGTCTCACCCCGAAGATGCGGATGGTGAGCTTTGCATTCGCCGGCGTCGAGCCCGAGATCATGGGCATCGGCCCGGTTCCCTCCACTGAGAAGGCGCTGAAGAAGGCCGGCCTGTCGATCACCGACATCGGCCTGTTCGAGCTCAACGAGGCGTTCGCCGTTCAGGTTCTCTCGTTCCTCGACCACTTCGGCATCGACGATGACGACGAGCGGGTCAACGAATACGGCGGAGCCATCGCTCTCGGCCACCCCCTGGCATCCTCAGGTGTGCGCCTGATGAACCAGCTCGCCCGCCAGTTCGACGAACACCCCGAGGTGCAATTCGGCCTCACCGCCATGTGCGTGGGGCTCGGCCAGGGCGGCACTGTCATCTGGGAGAACCCGAACTACGACCGGAAGGCGAAGAAGGCGCGCCGCTAGGCGGAGGCTGACGACACACAATGACGAATACTGTGCTTACGAAATACGCCGACATCGACTTTTCCGACCTGCTCGTCTTCTCGGCCGACGAGGTCGTCACGCACTCGTTCGTGCGCGACATCACCCTGGCAAGCGGCAAGACGCTCGCCCTCATCACACTCGACAACGGTCGTGACCACACGCGCCCCAATACGCTCGGCCCGGTGACGCTGGTCGAGTACGGGCAGGTTCTGGATGCTCTGAAGCTGCGTGCTGGCAAGGGTGAGATCGACGCGGTCGCCGTGACAGGAAAGCCGTTCATCCTCGCCGCCGGCGCCGACCTGAGCAAGGTGGGCGAAGTGAAGTCGCGGGCCATGGCCCTGCAGATGGCGCAGCTCGGCCACTACACGCTCACCAAGCTCGGCGAGACGGGTGTGCCGTCGTTCGCGTTCATCAACGGGCTCGCGCTCGGCGGTGGTGTGGAAATCACGCTCGCGGCCGACTACCGCACCATCGACGCCTCGGCCCCTGCAGTGGCTTTTCCCGAGGTGTTCCTCGGTATCATTCCGGGTTGGGGTGGCGCGTACCTGCTGCCCAACCTGATCGGCATCGAGAACGCGCTCAACGTGATCATCTCGAACCCGCTTCGTAACAACAAGACGCTGAAGGCAGCGGAGGTGCTCGAACTGGGTATCGCCGACGCCATGTTCAGCCCGGCGAACTTTCTCGAGGAGTCGCTGGTCTGGGCCGATGGGGTGCTCACCGGTGCCGTCACGGTCAAGCGTCCCAACGTTCCCGGCAAGATCGAGCGTTTGGTGAAGTGGGATGCCGCCATCGGCATCGCGCGGAAAACGCTCGAGAGTCGCATCGGAACGGTGGCGAAGTCGCCGTACGCCGCACTCGAGCTGCTGCGGGCCGCGAAGTCGGGCACTCGCGAGGAAGGGTTCGCGCGTGAAGATGAGGCGCTGGCCGATCTCGTTGCGGGTGACCAGTTCCGGGCATCCATCTATGCCTTCGATCTCGTGCAGAAGCGGGCCAAGCGGCCGGCCGGCGCACCCGACAAGAAGATCGCCAAGCCGGTCACCAAGGTGGGCGTCATTGGCGCCGGCCTGATGGCTTCGCAGTTCGCGCTGCTGTTTGTGCGCCGCCTGCAAATACCCGTGGTCATCACCGATCTCGATCAGGCCCGTGTCGATAAGGGCCTCGACTACATTCGCGGCGAGATCGCCACGCTGCTGTCGAAGGGCAGAATCTCGCCCGACGAGTCGAACAAGCTGAACGGCCTGATCTCGGGCACCACCGACAAGGCCGACTTCGCCGATGCCGACTGGGTGATCGAGGCCGTGTTCGAAGAGCTCGGCGTAAAGCAGGACGTGTTCGCCGACGTGGAACAGTACATCTCCGAGACCGCCGTGCTGGCGACCAACACCTCGTCGTTGTCGGTGGAGCAGATCGCGTCGAAGCTGAAGCACCCCGAGCGGGTCGTCGGATTCCACTTCTTCAACCCGGTGGCCGTCATGCCGCTGATCGAGGTGGTCAATACTCCGCACACCGACGAGGCCACGCTCAGCACCGCGATGGTGGTCGCGGCCAAGCTGCGCAAGAACGCGGTCATCACGCGCGACACCCCCGGGTTCGTGGTCAACCGCATTCTCGCCAAGCTGCTCGGCGAGGCGATGCATGCGGTCGACACGGGTACACCATTCGAGGTCGTCGACAGCGCTTTGGCACCGTTCGGCCTGCCGATGACCTCGTTCGAGCTGCTGGAGCTGGTGGGGCTCACGGTGGGCGCACACGTGCTCGACACCCATCACGCTGCATTTCCCGACCGGTTCTTCGAGAGTGCGAATCTGCACAAGCTCGCCGAGCACGGCGCCATCTTCGAACGCGATGCCAAGGGCAAGGTCAAGGGCTTCGACAAGACGGCAGTTGCGATCGTGGCCGGCGGAACCGCGCCGATGACGGGCTCGGAGATCTTGCGGCGGGTCGAAGACGGCCTCGCCGACGAGATTCACCGCATGCTCGAAGACGACGTGGTGCACGCCGCGGAAGACATCGACCTGTGCCTGATTCTGGGCGCGGGATGGCCGTTTCAAATGGGTGGCGCAACACCCTACCTCGACCGCGTCGGGGCTTCGGAGCGCGTCTTCGGCGACACGTTCCACCACCCCCGCATCGCGGGCGTGAACTAAGGTATCTCACGCGAAAGCCTGGGCCTGATCCGCGGATCGACGTTCATGTCGGCCGCTGTTCAGGCCCAGCGCCTGCGACGAGCAGGTGGTGGAGGTATCAGTACGGGGTGGTGCCCGGATCGACCACCCGAACCGCGGCGCCGCGCACATAGATCGAGTTCAGATTGTCACGGATCTCATTCTGAGGGTGGTTGAATGCGACGATCTGGTGAGGGTCGCGCGGAATGGCCACGAGAGTGCACGTGTGGCCGGCCAGAGTGCTGGGCAGATCTGCTGTCATCGTGACAACGCCTGTCGGCGCGTATCCCGCTAGCGCCGGCGGGAACGACGCCAGGGAGCTGCCAGGGTCATCGACCTTGCACGTGAGCCAGGCGACGATGTCGGCTGGTGCTGCACCCGGCCACAGATCGAGCCAGGCGAAAACCGGTGCATGAGAGTCACCGCCGAAGAGCACCTGGGGTACGACGAGAGTCACCGAATTCGTCGTCGTCGTCACCGGCGGAGCGGGATCGGCGACTGCCGCCGAGATGTTTTCCGTTGCTGAGACGGCAATCACCATCAGGGCCGCAGCGACCACCATCGCGAGGTGTCGGCGGGCTTTGTGTCGTGGCGGCGTTGAACGTACGTGTTCTGGTGTCACTGGTGTGGCCTCAATTCGTTGTGAAGGATTCAACCGGAGAGACTCCGAATCCGGTGATCCATTACGGCACTGTGCTGAAGACATCACCTCGTTTCGACTCGGCGACACCGATGCAGACTCGGCTAAGCACCCCCTAGTGTTGTCACATGGCCAAGACCCAGTACTACGTCGCGTCGAGTCTTGACGGCTTCATCGCCGACTCCGAGAACAAGATGGATTGGCTGGAGCAATTCGGCTTCGAAGCGTACGAAGCGAACTACAACGCGTTCGTCTCCGAGGTCGGTGCGCTGGTGATGGGGTCGGCCACGTACCAGTTCATCCTCGACGAAGAGCTTCAGGCGTGGCCGTACGGCGACATGCCCATCTGGGTTCTGACGAGTCGTGAGCTGCCGATGGCGGCGGGAGCGAACATCCTCTTCACCAGCGAGAGCGTCGAGGTGGTCGGTGCGCGCGCTCTGGCGGCGGCCGAGGGTAAGAACGTGTGGATCGTCGGCGGCGGCAACGTGGTCGCCCAGTTCGCCTCGAACGGCCTCCTCGACGAAGTGCTCGTCACCTTGATGCCGATCGTGCTCGGATCGGGCACCCCGCTGCTGCCGATCGGCGGGGATCCCCTGCGCCTCACGCATTTCGACACGACCCAGTTCGACGGGGGCGCCGTAGGCCTCTCGTACCGCGTCGAATCTGCCCGCTGAGAGTGGATGCTGCTACCACCGCCGTCGCTGCCACAACACATTCGTCGGAAATGCCGCAACACGCAGCCCCTATTTGCGTTACATTGCGTCTGCTCCGACGAAAGTCGCGTTCTGACGGGGCGGCCTCGCTCGGCCAAGTGACGGGCCGGCCGTACGGTCCTCACAATGATCTGGCCCAGGCGTTCCACTAGGGCAGCGCGCCTGGACTCATTTCGCCCCGTGTGCGGATTGACGTTGAAGTTTGCCGCGTCAATGCTCGAAAGTCCGAGTGCCACTTGATTCCACGTCTCGAATGTGCAGGACCCCGCGGCTTGCCCGGGCGTTGTGGTGAGACTGTCTGCAAAAAGCGGCCCTCCGTCGGTGCCCACCTTCAGCGCGAAAGAGTGTGAGTAGCCGTTCGTGCATTCCGCCCACATCTTGTAGGGAGTGACGTCGTTCGGCGCGTACCCGACCGTAACTGAGGGATCGACATACACGAAGACAACGAAGAAATTGGCTCCGTTCACGGGTTCGAATATCGGTGACCGAAGGGCGACGGGAGGTGCTGGGGCAAGGTGGTGGCACGCAGGGGGCGCGTCCGGACCGGAGCAGCCGAGTGGCTGGGCCTGAGCTTCAGTACCGTCTGAATACGGTGAGCCCGGCAGAGACAATGAGCGCCACCAGACAGAGCCGTGCGACGCGAGTAGCCGATTTGATCATGAAAATGCTCCCCCCCATCGATGCGATCAGCCTGTACTGATCGACATATGCATTCGGTTCAGATGAAACCGCGTTGCTTGAGAGAGTGGAATACTGCGACATCATTTACGTCACTTGCCGAAATCTGACTCAACCAGGTTCCGGAAGTCAGCCGAGCTGACGCGACTGATCGTCGGCCTGGTCTGTGAGGGGGCGCGCGATGGGTATTTTACTGCCGAGCACCTGTGCCACGACGTCGCGCGCGATGTGCTGAGGCGTGAGCCCGGCATCCTCGAGAATCTGGCCGCGCGTGGCGTGACCGAGATACACGTCGGGCAGGCCCAGCTCGGTCACTGCGGTGTCGACGCCGGCGTCACGCAGGTCTTGGCGGATGCGCGTGCCGATGCCACCCACTCGAATGCCGTCTTCGATCGTGACCACCAGCCGGTGCTGCGCGGCGAGTTCGATCAGGCTGCCCGCGGTCGGAACGACCCAGCGCGGGTCGATCACGGTGGCTCCGATGCCCTGGGCGGCGAGCCGCTCGGCCACCTCGAGACCGAGTGAGGCGAATGGGCCGACGGTCACGATCAACACGTCGTGTTGCGAAGACTCGCGCAGAACATCCACGCCGTCGTCGGTGCGGTGCACGGCATCGATGTTCGGCCCGACCGCGCCCTTGGGAAAGCGGATGACCGTGGGGGCGTCATCCACCGCAATCGCCTCGGCGAGCTCTTCACGCAGCCGCTCACCGTCACGAGGAGCCGCGAGACGGATGGTCGGCACGATCTGCAGAATCGCCAGATCCCACATGCCGTGATGGCTGGGGCCGTCGGGGCCGGTGACGCCGGCGCGATCGAGAACGAAGGTGACTCCGGCGCGGTGCAGGCCGACATCCATCAGCACCTGATCGAACGCGCGATTGATGAACGTCGCGTAGATGGCGACAACGGGGTGCAGGCCACCGAATGCCAGGCCCGCGGCGCTCGTGACGGCGTGTTGTTCGGCGATGCCGACGTCGAGCACGCGGGTCGGAAAGCGCTCGGCCATCTGGTGCAGGCCGGTCGGCCGCAGCATCGCAGCGGTGATGCCCACGATCTTCGGGTTTCGGGCGGCGAGCTCGGCGATTTCGTTCGAGAACACGCCGGTCCACGAAGGGCCGCCGCCTGCTCCCCCGATGGGTTCGCCCGTTTCGGGGTCGATCTGGCCCACCGCGTGAAACTGATCGGCTTCGTCGTTTCGCGCCGGCTCGTAACCGCGGCCCTTTTCGGTGATGGCATGCACGATGACGGGCTGGCGATACTCCTTCGCCTGGTGCAGGGCCTGTTCCATGGCCTGTTCGTCGTGCGCGTCGACCGGGCCGATGTACTTGATGTCGAGGTTCGAATAGAGCGCTTCGTTGTTAGTGAGGCGGGCGAGAAAACCGTGGGTTCCGCCGCGCACCCCGCGATACACCGCACGCCCGGCTGCTCCGAAATGGCCGAAGAGGCGCTCGCTCGAGTGGTGCAGGTCGCGGTAGCCGGCCTTGGTGCGTACCGAGTTGAGATACCGGGCCATGCCGCCGATGGTGGGAGCGTACGAACGGCCGTTGTCATTCACCACGATGACGAGATTGCGGTCGTTGTCGTCGCTGATGTTGTTCAGCGCCTCCCACGTCATTCCGCCGGTGAGGGCACCGTCGCCCACGACCGCGACGACATGCCGATCGGCCTGCCCCGTCATGACGAACGCGCGCGAGATGCCGTCTGCCCACGAGAGCGAGCTGGAGGCGTGTGAGCTCTCTACGACGTCGTGCGGGCTCTCAGCGCGTTGCGGATAGCCGGCGAGCCCATTGCGCTCGCGCAGGTGGCTGAAGTCTTGGCGGCCCGTCAGGAGCTTGTGCACGTACGACTGGTGACCGGTGTCGAACACGATCGCGTCGTGGGGTGAGTCGAAGACGCGATGGATGGCGATGGTCATCTCGACCACACCGAGGTTCGGGCCGAGGTGGCCACCCGTCTTCGAGACTTCGGTGATCAAGAACTGCCGAATCTCGTCTGCGAGCTGAATGAGCTGATCATTCGAAAGGCGGTCGAGGTCTCGGGGCCCAGAGATCTGTTCGAGGAGGCTCATTGGTCGAGTCTATTCCGTGGGGGCTGAAAAAGTCGGAGGCTGGTCTCCCAGCACATCTGTGCTAAAAAGACCAGCCTCCGAGGAATACTGCGGTTACGCGGCGGTGACCAGCGAACGCAAGACGTACTGCAGGATGCCGCCGTTGCGGTAGTAGTCGGCCTCACCGGGGGTGTCGATGCGCAGGATGGCGTCGAACTCGACCGGCTGCTTACCCGCGGGCGAGTTGCCTGACGCTGTCGCAGTGACGTGCAACGTCTTCGGCGTGCGGCCTTCGTTGAGCTCTTCGACACCGGTGATGTCGAACACCTCGGTGCCGTCCAGGCCGAGCGAGTCGGCCGACTGGCCCGCCGGGAACTGCAGCGGAAGAACGCCCATGCCGATGAGGTTGGAGCGATGAATCCGCTCGAAGCTCTCGGTGATGACCGCCTTTACGCCGAGCAGCGACGTGCCCTTCGCCGCCCAGTCGCGCGACGAACCCGAGCCGTACTCCTTGCCACCGAGAATCACCAGCGGGATGCCCTGCTCCTGGTAGTTCTGCGAGGCATCGTAGATGAACGATTGCGGGGCATCCGGCTGGGTGAAGTCACGGGTGTAGCCGCCCTCCACACCGTCGAGAAGCTGATTGCGCAACCGGATGTTCGCGAACGTACCGCGGATCATGATCTCGTGGTTGCCGCGACGCGAACCGTAAGAGTTGTAATCCTTACGCCCGACTGCGTGGTCGTCGAGGTACTTGCCCGCGGGGCTGTCGGCCTTGATGTTGCCGGCCGGGCTGATGTGGTCGGTGGTGACCGAGTCGCCGAGCTTCGCGAGAACGCGGGCTCCGCTGATCGACGACACCGGAGTGGTCTCGATGGTCATGCCGTCGAAGTACGGGGGCTTCCGCACGTAGGTGGATGTCGCGTCCCACTCGAAGACCGGACCGGTCGGGGTGGGCAGCGAACGCCAGCGCTCGTCACCGTCGAACACGCTCGAGTACTCGTGCGTGAACATTCCGGTGTTGATCGAGGAATCGATGGTGTCTTGAACCTCGGCCGCGTCGGGCCAGATGTCGCGCAGGTACACCTCGGCGCCGTCGGAGCCGGTGCCGAGAGAATCGGTCTCGAAGTCGAAGTTCATCGACCCTGCCAGGGCGTAAGCGATGACCAGCGGCGGCGAGGCAAGGTAGTTCATCTTCACGTCGGGGCTGATGCGGCCCTCGAAGTTGCGGTTGCCCGAGAGCACGGCGGTGACGGCGAGGTCGTTCTTGTTGATCGCGTCGGTCACTTCGTCGATGAGCGGGCCGGTGTTGCCGATGCAGACGGTGCAGCCGTAGCCGACGGTGTAGAAGCCGAGGGCCTCGAGGTCGCCCGTCAGGCCTGCCTTCTCGTAGTAGTCGGTGACGACCTTCGAGCCGGGCGCGAGGGTGGTCTTGACCCAGGGCTTCGACGTGAGGCCCTTCTTCACCGCGTTGCGGGCGAGCAGGCCGGCCGCGAGCATGACGGAAGGGTTCGACGTGTTCGTGCACGAGGTGATGGCTGCGACCGCCACAGCGCCATGGTCGAGCGTGTAGTTCAGGCCGCCGGGCGTCGTGACCCGGGTCGGCGCTGAGACGGTCGACGGAGCGTGGCTGACGTGGCTGTGCGACACCTCGTGGGCACTGTTCTCGTCTTGTGCCGTGAAGCCGTTGGGGTCGGATGCGGGGAACGATCCGTCGAGTGCGGCATCGACCCGCGAGAGGTCTTGCGAAGCGTAGTCGTTCAGGTCTTGCTCGAACTGGTGCTTCGCATTGCTGAGCTCCACGCGGTCTTGCGGGCGCTTCGGGCCGGCGATCGACGGTACGACGGTGCCGAGGTCGAGCTCGAGGTACTCGCTGAATGTGGGCTCGACCGCGGGATCGTGCCAGAGGTGCTGCAATTTTGCGTAGGCCTCGACGAGGGCGACCTGCTCGTCGCTGCGACCCGTGAGGCGCAGGTAGTCGAGCGTCACGTCGTCGATCGGGAACATCGCGGCCGTCGAGCCGAACTCGGGGCTCATGTTGCCGATGGTGGCACGGTTGGCCAGCGGCACCGCGGTGACGCCTTCGCCGTAGAACTCGACGAACTTGCCCACGACGCCGTGCTT
>JAODBB010000008.1 GCA_025463745.1 Subtercola sp. | reverse complement strand
CACAATGTCGATGGGCGGCCGGTACGGCCCCGCGAGCATGAGCACCAGGGCCACACAGATGGGGCCCCAGTCGTCTCTGATGAGAGTGTCGGAGCCGAGCTGGCTGAGCGAATCGACGACGCTCGCGGCCAGAACAACGCCGAAGACGATGCCGAACGAGCGCCCCGAGACGCGCTTGCGGTAGGGCTCGGCAGCCCACACGAAGTAGACGTACGCTGCGGCGAGGGTCACGAGCGCGAGCAGTTGGATGCCGGGCTGACCCACTTGGGGTCCGTTGCTGAGGGCCAGTGCGACCGCAGTGGCCAGGCTGATGAGGCCCACGACGAAAACGAAGATACGCGCGGTGATACCGCTCAGCGGGTCGATCTGCTGGGCGGTCTCGCCGCGCATCCGCGGATATCTGGTGGAGGGCGACGCGGTGAGCGGCGGCGACACGGTCAACTCGCCAAGCCGTAGACGGCGCGCGGAACCGACATGAGCACCGCGGTGCCCGAGCCGGGAGTCGACCAGATCTTGACGGTGCCGCCGAGGCCTTCGATGCGCTCGCGCACAGAGACGCGCAGGCCCATGCGCTGGTCGTCGACCTGCTTCGGGTCGAAACCGCTGCCCGCGTCGGTGACCACCACGTTGATGGTGTCGACGCCGGCGACGACGGCGAGTTCGGCCACGTCGGTGTTGGCGTGTGTGCTCACGTTGATGAGCGCCTGATCGATCGCTTTCACGATTTCGGCGATGGTGCCGGGGGCGAGCTCCGAGAGGATGCCGGGGTCGCCGCTGATGGTCACCTTCAGGCCGCGGCCGCGGGCCGAGTGGATGATCGGGGCCAGCCCCGAGGTGACGATGGCCTCACCACTGGCGCGCACCTTGAGCATGGCTTCATCGACGAGGAGGCCTGGATGGGCGAGGGCTGCAATGTCCCTGGCGAGAAAGGCGCGGTGGGCATCGGTGAGTTCGCCCGGGGTGGTGAGGGTGAGGGCGTGCAAGTCGTTCAAGACGGTGTCGTGCAGGGCGGCCGAGGCGCGGGACGCGATGCGGGTTCGTTCGATCATCCGCTCTTCTGCTTGGGCCGCAGCCTGCATGGTGGCGGTGCCGCGAAGGGACTGGCGGCGGCCGAGCCAGAGGGTCGCGAGCAGAACGATCAGGCCGACAAAGGTACCGATGGCCGGCAGGTCGAAAGAGAAGGTGATGCCCGCCACACGGGCGGCGAACTGCACGGCGAGGGAGGCGAACACGAAGCCGAGGGTGCAGCGGGCGACGGCCGAGCCGAGGGTACGGCCGGCGACGCCGATGACCGTCATGGCGATCTTGGGGAGGGAGAAGAGAAGGGCGTCAGACTTCCACTCCCCGGGGAGTTCGATGGCGATCTCGAAGGTGAACAGGAACAGGCCGCCGGCGGCGGCGAGCATGAGCGCGAGAACGGCGAGTCGGCTGGTGAGCATGAGGGCGCTCGCCACGGCGACGCCGGCGATGGCGAGGCCGGCCAGCGCGAGGGCGATATTGGCCTGCGGAACGACGACGCGGTAGGCGATGACCAAGACGAAGGTGGCGGCGAGAAAGATGCTGCTCACCCAGATGGCGGCCTTGCCGAGCGCGCGACTGGTGACGACCCCTTCGACATCAGTTGGTAAGACCAGAGACATGTAACCCTTCGATGCTCTTGCCGTTACCCCCGAATAGGGCAGAACTCACTACTTCATACTATGCACCCGGCAGGGCTGAGGGTGGGAATTCTCGGCGCAACGGTGGGGGGCAATGGTGGGGGGCTACGCCGGGCCGAACGGGAAGAGCGCTGCGGGGTCGTATTCGGTGCGAAGGGCGGCCAGGCGCTCGAAGGTGGCGGGCGGCCAGGCGGCAGCGAATTGGGCCTGGTCGCGAAAGGAGGTGGTGGCGAAGTTGATGTTGGTCTGCGGCGAGATCCACGGGCCGAGCGCAGAGAGGAGCTTTGCGCCATCCGCCCGAACGGCTGAAACGAGGTCGGGGCTGGCGAGGATGCCGACCCCGGTGAAAGTGAACTCGCCGGATCTACCGCCGGCCGCCGAGCCTTCGGCAACATCCACCGCCACCGCAGCCCCCAGCTGACGCAACTCGACAGAAACAAGGCTGAACTCTTGGCCGGCGCCCGCCAGGTCGAGCAGTGCGGTCACGAGGTTCTGGTCGAGGTTCGCCAGAAGCCCGCCGAAACCGGTGACCGGGGCGGGGTCTGTGGGGTCGTTGTGGATGCTCGGCACCTCGAGTGGTGTCATGGGCCGCACGGAGTCGACCACCGACGGGGCGAGCGCACGCAACGGCGCCGCGAGCTCTGCACCCTGCTCGGTGTTGCCGGGGAAGGCGAAGCGCAACGCGAGAAGCGTTTTTCCGCTCAAGAACGGGGGCAGTTCGGGCAGCGGCGGAAAGCGCTGGATGGCGACGCTGGTGGTCACCGACGCAGGTGCAACGGCGGTGTAGTCGGCCCAGCCGCGCAGAACGGTTTCGATGTGCTCTTCGGCGAAGAGGATGTTGCCGGCGAACAACTCAGGCAGCTCGACCAGGCGGATCGTGGCCTGAGCGACCACGCCGAAGCCGCCTTTGCCTCCGCGCAGGGCCCAGAAGAGGTCGGGGTTGGTCGTGGCGTTCGCCTCGACGATGTCGGCGTCGGCGGTGACGATGGTGAAGCTCGTGACGTAGTCCGAGCTCATGCCGTGGCTGCGGGCGAGCGGGCCGAAGCCCCCGCCGAGCAGGTAGCCCACGGCTCCGACGCCTGAGGCGGCGCCCGTGACGGGCGCGAGGCCATGCGGAGCAGCTGCGGCGACGATGGATGCCCAGCGAGCGCCGGAGCCGAAGGTGGCCGTTGTGGCTGCCGGGTCGACCGTGACGTCGGTGAGGTGCTTCGTGCTGATGACGATTCCGTCAGTGATGGCCGATTCGTCGCCGTGGCCGGTGGCCAAGACGCGGATGGGCAGCGCCGCGGCGGCGGCGAACCGCACGACCTCCGCGATGTCTGCGGCGCTCGTGACCGCGACGACCGCCTCAGGGGTGTGCTGCCAGAAGAGGTTGTTGCTCAGCAGCTCAGCGGCATAACCGTCGTCGCACGGGGTCAGAACTGCGGCCGTTGTTGCTTCGCGAAGCGGCGTGAAGTCAGTCATCGCGCCAGTTTAGAGGTGGCACCGGGTGGCTGAACAGAACGAAGATGCCTCAGGTGAGGTAGCCGTCTTCGGCGGCCCGGCGGATGAGGCTCTCACGATCATCCGCCGCACGGCCTTCGCGCACGTAACGGGCACGAAAACGGTCGAGTGCGCGGTTCACGGCCGCCGGCTTGGCCCGCATCAGCAAGGCGACCTCGACGGGCGAATTGCCGTCGGCGTAGAGGTTCAGCATTTCGAGTTCGGTGGGGGTGAAGCGGTCGTCATCGTAGGCCGACGCCGCGATGTTCGGCTGGGCGTCGGTGGCGGTCACGGCAGCGCGTGCGGCGGCGATCACATCGGCGGCCGGGCGAGACTTGGCGACGAAGGCTGCCGCGCCCGCGGCCATGATGCGTTCGACGGTGGCCGGGTCATCCACTGCGCTCATGACGACCACGGTGGTGCCGGCCGCATTGCAGAGGCCGAGACGCGCTTCGATGGAGATGGGTTCGGCCAACTGGTAGTCCATGACGATGACGTCGGGCGGAAAAGCCGGGTCGTGGATGAGCTTCGCCCATGCGTCGGCCACGATGACCACCTCGAAATCGGGTGCGTTGCGCGCGACCCAGGTAGAGAGGCCGTCGAGAACGAGGGTGTGGTCGTCGATGATCGCAAGGGTCGCGGTAGGTGTGCCGGTATGTTCGAGAGGCGCAGAGGTGGCGACCATGGTGGCGTTCAGTATAGCGAGCGACTTCGAACGGCTGCCATCCGGCCAGCGGCGGGATGTTCGTGCGGCTACTCTTGGGGGCACATGACTACTCTTCGGGCATCAGAAACCTCGTTCATTGTGGCCGTTCAGCGCACGCGGGTTGCCACCGCGTCGGTTCCCCTGGGCAAGGCGCTCAGCTTCTTCGGCGAGCACGCCGCCGGGTGGATACTGCTCGGCCTGCTCGGGGCGGGCATCGACTGGCCGCACGCGGGGGCGTGGTTGTTGAGCGTGCTGGCGGTGGTCGTGGCGCAGGGGCTGTCGGTCGTCATCAAGCGGTTCGTGCGGCGGCCGAGGCCCGGCGCGGTGCTGACCGCCGACGGAAGGCTCGATGCCAGCAAGGGCGGGTACCCCGTGAACGTGTCTGGGGCTGGCGCTGCTCGCCTTGGCGGCGTCACAGGTGAGCCGGGCGGCGGTGTCGTCAGCGCGGTGAAGGTGTACGCGTCGGCGCCGACCAAGTTGAGCTTTCCGAGTTCGCATGCGTCGTCGACCATGGCGGCGTGTGTCGTGTACACGGCGTTCTTTCCGTGGCTGTGGCCGGTCGCGGTGATCGTCGCTCTGGCCATGGGGGCCAGCCGGATCATTCTGGGCATGCACTTCGTCACCGATGTGCTGGCGGGGTACGCGATCGGGCTGATCGTGGGGGTGCCGACCATACTGCTGCTGCACGGGTAGGCCAGAGGCGCCGCCGCACTCCGGAGCGGGCGGGCGGGCGCCGCCGCACTCCGGAGCGGGCGGGCGCCGCCGCACGCGGCCCTTTGCCATGCACAAGTTGCGCAAAAGCACCTTCAGGCGCTCGGGAAGGTGCTTTTGCGCAACGCGGGAGGGTTGCGGGGCGGGGGGGGCGCAGGATGCGTGGGATGCGTGGATCCTGCCGGTTCGTGCGGCTGCTGCTGCGCGGGGGCCGAGCTAGAGGCTCGGTAGCTGCCAGCCGTATTGCCGCGCGAGCACGCTCAACAGGAAGAGGCCGGCCCAGATCGCTCCGCAGACGAGCAGCCGAACATCCTTCAGCACGACGTCTTCGGGTGAGGCAGCCTCACCGCGCTCGATGTCGTAGGCGTAGAGCAGCAGGGCCGCCCCGAACGGAAAGACCGAGGCGATGGAGCCGATCGACGTGCCGCCGTTGAGGTCGAACGCCCAGAGGCCGTAGCTGAGCATGGTGAGGGTGGCGGCGACGGTCCAGACGAAGCGCAGGTAGCCGAGCGAGTAGAGGTTCAGCGTCTTGCGGGTGTGCGCCTCTTCTTTCCCGACGCTCTCGACTTTCTCTGAGTAGCGCTTTCCGGCCACCATGAAGAGCGAGCCCGACGAGATGACCAGCAGGAACCACTGGGTGACGGGCACACCCACGAGGGCGGCGCCGGCGATGGCCCGCAGCACAAAGCCGCTGGCCACGATGAGAATGTCGATCACGGGCTGGTGCTTCAGCCAGATGCAGTACGAGAGCTGGATGATGACGTAGGCGATCAGCACGCCGGCGAAGAGGTAGTAACCGAGTAGAGCGGCGACGCCGGCAGGCACCACCAGCAAGACGATGGCGGTGGGCCAGGCGATCGCGGTGGGGAACTCCCCCGACGGAATGGGCCTGAACCGTTTTTTCGGATGCAGCCGGTCGCTGTCGATGTCGAGCAGGTCGTTGACGATGTATCCGCCCGACGAAGTGAGCGAGAAGGCGACGATGCCGAGCACCACTTCGAGCAGAACCTGCGGCTGCAGCAGAACGCCCGCGGCGAGGGGTGCAAGGGCGAGCAGAACGTTCTTCGCCCACTGTTTGGGGCGGAGTGCGCGTATGAAGGGTGGTGCACTCGACATGTTGCGTCTCCCCGGCTGCTGGTCGATCGAAATCGACGATGATCCCCTCAACACGAACCGACTGCGAACGGCGGCGGGCTTCGCACTGGTCTGCGGGCCGTCCATGACAAACTGGGGGTTCAAGGCAATCGTAGTTCTCCTGGGCGGCTGCCGACAGAAGTGCCACCCCGAACGGGTGTGAGTGACGCCCACCCCAGAGGGGCGACGAAAGGTGGAGCGTGAAGACCAGCGCTCTGTACGTGCTGTTCGCGGCCATCTCCACCGGTACGAACCTCGGCTCGCAGGTTCTGATCCAGATTCTCGGCGCAGCGCTCGGCGTGAGCGTGGGCTTTTCGCTGATCGCCTCGGTTCTCGTGGGCACCGGCATCGGCGTCATAACGAAGTACATTCTCGATAAGCGATTCATTTTTCGCTTCGAGGTGAAGAGCATGAAGCACCAGGCCCGTACGCTCGGGCTCTACACGATCATGAGCGGCATCACCACGCTGATCTTCTGGGGCTTCGAGTTCGGTGCGTTCTTCGTGTTCGGCACAAATGCCGCCAAATACACGGGTGCGATAATTGGCTTGGCAATCGGATACGTCATCAAGTACTTTCTCGACAAGAACATCACCTTCAGAGAAGACAAGAGCGGAGCAGGCAGCTTGTGACCGTGGCGCGGGTTTCATCGTGGGGGCGACTGAGCGACGCCGAACACAGTGTGGTGCCCATTACGTCGGCCGCCGGCGCTGGCGCGATACTCGCCGCCACCGCTCCGGGTATCGCACGCGGCATGGAACGCAGTTACGGCGACGTTGCGCTGAACCCGGGTGGAACGCTGTGGGACGCGCGGTCGCTCAACAGATTTCTGGCGTTCGACGCCGAAACGGGCATCCTGCGCTGCGAACCCGGGGTACTGTTGCGCGATATTCAGGCCACTTTTTCGAGGCAAGGGTGGATGCTCGCGGTGACGCCCGGCACCTCGGTCGTCACCGTGGCGGGCGCCATCGCGAACGATGTTCATGGCAAGAACCACGCCACACGCGGCACCTTCGCCGATCACGTGCTGTCGGTGAATCTGGTGCGCACCGACGGCGCGGTGATCGTGTGCGGGCCCGCTTCGAACCGCGAGTGGTTCGAAGCGACCTGCGGCGGGCTCGGGCTGACGGGGTTGATCGTCGAGGCGAGCATCCAGCTGAAGAAGGTGCCGGGGCCGTGGCTGCTCGCCGAGAACATCGCGTACCAGTCGCTGGGCGAGTTCTTCGAGCTCTCGGATGCGTCGGAGGCCGAGTTCGAGTACGTGGTGTCGTGGATCGACATCACCACTGATGGGGGGCGGCGGGGAATCCTCTCTCGGGCGAACCCGACGCCGTCGCCCCATCGGGCGCTGCCGCGGGGGGCCACGGTTCTCGGCGGTGTGCGTTCGGGCCCGGCGATTCCGTTCGTGCCGCCGTTCTCGCTTGTCAACAAGGCGACGCTGCCGGCGCTCAATCGGGCGTATTACCGCATGCAGCACCTGTCACTCGGGTCGTCGGTGGTGCACTACAAGCCGTTCTTCTATCCGCTCGACGCGATTCAGGAGTGGAACCGGGCCTACGGGCCGCGCGGGTTCTTTCAGCACCAGTGTGTGCTGCCCCGGTCGGTCGGTGCTTCAGCCGTTGCGGAAATTCTGGGACACGTCGCGGCGTCGGGGCAGGGCTCGTTTCTCGGGGTGCTGAAAACGATGGGCTCTCGGCCTGCTCTGGGCATGCTCAGCTATCCGCGTGAGGGAGTGAACCTCACCATAGACTTTCCGAACCTCGGGGACTCGACTCTGCGGCTCCTGGCGCGGCTCGACTCGGTCGTTTCGCAGGCCGGCGGTCGGCTGTACCTCGCCAAAGACGCGCGGATGCCCGTCTCGCTGTTTCGCGCCGGCTACCCGCGCTGGGAAGAGTTCTTGCAGTACAAAGACCCGGGCATGAGCTCGGAAATGTCGCGCCGACTGTTAGGGAGCTAAATGACCGCCACTGATTCACGTAAGAGCCGAGGCAACTCCGGGGCGTGGCCGACCGACGTGGTGGTCGTGGGCGCGACGTCGGCGATTGCCGAGCAGTGCACTCGGTTGTGGTTGGAGGGTGGGGCATCCACTGCCCTGCTGATCGGGCGCGACGAAGAGAAGCTGACGCGTATCGCCACCGACCTCGGGGTGCGGTTTCCGGCGGCAGCGGTCACGACGCTGGTTGCCGACCTCGTATCGCCGGCCTCGATCTCGGCGACGGTTGCGGGCTTCGCCGGGCCGGGTACATTCGGGGCGGCGTCCGGAGCGGGGCTGACCGTGCTGGTCGCGCACGGGTCGATGACCGAGCAGGAGGAGTCGCAGGCGTCGTTGGATGCCGCGGCATCCGTTTTGGAGATCACCGGGGTATCGCCGTCGCTGTGGATCGAGGCGTGCGCCGACACGATGACGGCCGGCACGATTTCGGTTCTCGGATCGGTGGCCGGTGACCGTGGGCGGAAGAAGAACTACATCTACGGGGCATCCAAGGCTCTCATCGAGGCGATGACCGAGGGGCTGCAGCATCGGCTCGCGGGCTCTGCGTTGCGGGTCGTGCTGGTGAAGCCGGGGCCGACCGCCACCCCGATGACGACCGCGCTGCCGCAGGCGGGCCTCGCGCCCGTCGAGGCTGTGGCGGGCGAGATCGTGGCGGGCGTGAATGCGGGCCGCCCCGTGGTGTACGCCCCGTTGAAGTGGAAGCTCATCATGGCGGTGGTGCGCAACATCCCCACCCCCGTCTTCAACAAGCTCAACTTCTGACGCCGGCTCTCCCCCGCCCGCCATCCCAACCCTCCTATCTCCCTCCCGACCCTCCTACCTCGCTCCCGACCCCTCCTACCTCCCTCCCAACCCCTCCTACCTCGCTCCCGACCCCCTCCTACCTCCCTGCCTCCCGCCCCGCCCCGCGTGTCGTCGCCGACGTTGCGCAAATGCACCCTCAGGAGGCGCGGAAGGTGCATTTGCGCAACCCAAGCCACCCGTGACGAGCGTGTCGTGCTGCGCTGAGGCGTCAGGTCGTCGCAATCAGGCTGTGGATAACTTTCGAGCGGGATTCGTTGTGGAGCGCACGATGGTGTGATGACGCATCGGATAGTTCTTGGCGCTCCCCTCGAGCAGCGGCCCTTCAGCGTTGGCGAGGCACGCGCGAGGGGTTTCGGTCGCGCTCGCATGCGAAATGCCGAGCTGGCGCGGCCATTCCACGGCATTCGCGTTGCGATCGGCCGCCTCGGGAGCCCCATCGACGCCTTTGCCCCGCGTTTGCGTCACAACGAATGGTTCAGCCATGAGTCCGCCGCACGATTGTGGAACGTGCCCCTGGCGAATTGGGAGAATCCCACCGACACCGTGCACGTCACCATCGCCGATCCCGGCGCGCCGTCGCGCGCCAAGGGTGCACGCGGTCACCGCACCGCGCAGGTCACCACGATCGTGCTGCGTCGTGGGCTACGGTGTAGTGACGCGGCGACGACCTGGTTGAATCTCGCGAGCATCCTTTCGCTGCGCGATCTCGTGGTGGCCTGCGATCACCTGGTGCTTGATCCTGAGGTGCTCGACCCGCTCGACCTTCGTCCATACGTCACGCTCGAGGAGCTTAGGCAGCGGGTGCAGAGTTATCACGGGGCTGGCAAGGCACGGGCATCCCGAGCCCTTGCGCTGGTTCGGCAGGGGGCAGAGTCGCGACCCGAGACGCTGCTGCGCCTGCTGATTCGGGATGCTCGGCTGCCCGAACCCGCAGTGAACCCGATCATCTACGATGCGACCGGCCGCCGCATCGGGCGCGCCGACCTCGTGTTCAGTGAGTTTCGCGTCATCGTGGAGTACGACGGCGACCAGCACCGCTCCGACAAGCGCCAGTACCGCAAGGATGTTCGGCGGTGGCAAGACTTCATGCGGGAGGGCTGGGACGTGCTGAGGTTTCACGATGACGCGCTCTCGGCGAGCCCCGGGGCCACACAACTCGAGATTGCCGACGCGCTCGCCCGCGCCGGATGCCGAGAGGCCGTGTCGGTTGCGCAAAAGCACCTCCGCGCGGCGATTTAGGTGCTTTTCCGCAACCGCCACGCGGGGGCAGCGCGGGGGCGTGCGGGGTGCCGGGCGCGGGGGTGCCGCGGGGTGCGGGGCGCGGTCAGGCGGCGGCGCCGTTGCCCTCGAAGGCGGAGTCTTCGTAGTCTTCGGTGAGGCCGTGGGGGGTCTTCTCCCAGTGGTGGGGGCTGAAGACGATCTGGTAGGCGGCGCGCCAGGCCGCGATGGAGTGCAGTATCCAGTAGGCGGGGTTGAGCAGGGCGAACATGGCCACGCGCCAGTTGTAACGATTCCAGGCCGCGATGCCTGAGATGAGGATGATCATGCCGTTCGAGAACAGCATGTTCACGGTGCCGCCGACGATGAGCCAGTCGGGCAGGTTCAGCCCGATGAACTGCACGCCGATGTAGGTGAACACCGTGAAGCCGAGCACCAGGGGGTAGAGCAGAAACGCGAGCGGGGTGCCGAGGATGAGCGCCACCAGGCTGAGCGCACCGAGAATGCCGTTGACGCGAAACCACCGGATCGGGTGCCGCGTGTTGACCGCGGCCGTCATGATGTAGCCCTTGATCCAGCGGGTGCGCTGGCGAATCCACGCGCCCACCTCGGCGCAGGCCTCCTCGGCGGTCGAGGCCTTGACGACGCCGACGCGGTAGCCGTGCGCCGCCACCCGCAGCCCGAGGTCGGCGTCTTCGGTGACATTGTACGGATCCCACGCGCCCAGCTGCCGCAACACCTTGGTGTCGAAGTGGTTCGAGGTGCCGCCGAGCGGAATCGGCAGGTGCGACTGGTCGAGGCCCGGCAGCATGGAGTCGAACCAGGCCGCGTACTCCACCGCGAACAGGCGGGTGAGCACGTTGTAGTCGGCGTTGAAGTAGATCAGCGCGCCCTGGAGGCAGACGAGCTTCTTCTGCTTCGGGTCGACATAGGTGCGCTCGAACTCGTCTCGCCGGAAGGCGGCAACGGTGTCGCGCAGCTGCGACGGATTCGGCCGGTCTTCCGCGTCGTAGATCACCACGAACTCGCCGCGAGCGAACGAGAGGCCGTAGTTGCAGGCGCGCGGCTTGGTCTGCGGGCCACCGGGCGGCACGATGACCATGCGCACGTACTCGGGCGGCCGCATGGTGCGCACGGCCGCGATGGTGTCTTCGTCGTCGGCCTCGAGCAGCACCATGACTTCGAGTTTGGCCTTGGGGTAGTCGATCGCGCCGAGGTTGGTCAGCAGCTTCGAGATGATGTTCGCCTCTTTGTAGGCGGGCACCAAAATCGTGTAGATCGGCAGCTCATTGTCGGGAATGCGCGAGGGCAGCGGTTTCAAACCGCGTTTCACTCGCTCCAGCGCCACCTCATCACGCCAGCGCTCTGCGTCGCGACTGTTGAAGGGCGCCCGAAACGCCGCAACGACCTTGAACAGGATGTTCATCAGAAAGATCACGTTCGCAATGGTCAACACGACGATCAGTGTCGTGGTGAGCTGATAGAACGCTCCCACGATGATCATCGCGACGAGCACCCCGGGCACGATCAACTGCCAGCGACGCAGGCCGGCCTTCGCCGACTCGTCGCTCGAGCCCGTGGCGAGGGCATCGGATGCGCCGAACAGCAGCTGCGTGCGGCACGCGGCTTCGACAGCCTGGTTCAGATCCCAGTCGGTAGTCGTTCGAACGGTGATGTTGGTCACCCCGAGCAGGTCTCGCGCTTCGATCAGCAGGTCGAAGGTGGGCGGAACGGTCGTGGCGATGATGGCGCCCGAACCGGATCGTTTCCACGGCACCCAGCCGGCCTCCACGAGTTGCTCGGGCGGGAGCACTGACATCAGCCCGGCTTCGGGCGGCTCGGCCAGGAGGTCGACGAGGGGCGCGTTCCACTGCGTTGCGAGGGCGTCGTACATCTCGCGACGGGTCACGGCACCCGAAAGGATGAGGTGGCGCCCGACGAGGCCGCCTTCGTGCGCTTGGAGGGCGAGAGCATCCGCGAGTTCTCGCTCATCGATCAGACCCGCCTCGAGCAGTATGTCGCCGATACGGCCCGAGCCCGAATCCTCGTCGGCGGCGTGCAGACCGCGGCGCCTGGGCAGCCGTCGCACGGGCCCGTCGGTACCGGCGGCACTGCCCGGCACTCCGGCACTGCCGAGCCCGTCGGTACTGCCGAGCCCGTCGGCCCTGCCGAGCCCGTCGGCCCTGTCAGCACCGTCTGGGCTGCCCGGCGGTCGGTGCGTCGGTGTCTCGGTCAACTGTCTATCCGCTCATAGATCCGGTAGGAGCCCTGGTCGAAAACGACCCGGTACGACGTGGCGAACGTAGGGTCTTTCTTCACCGCATCGTAAACCAGGTCGGCGACACCCGTCTCCGAGAGTTCGGGCGCATCTGCGGTCGAGACGAAGACCCATTTCGCGTGTGTGGCGGGGTCGGCGATGGCCTGGTAGAACAAATCGCCGGTCGAGCGGTTGTAGTAGTCGACGAGCGGGATGCCGATCTCGGGCAGGAGGGCGCTGCCGGCGGCAGACTCGTCCATCAGCACATCGCCGCCGCCGTAATGATCGCGCAGGTAGGCAGCTGCCGCGGTGGCCCCGCTGGCCGCCTTGAGCTGCACGTACCCGTCGGCTTCGGCGATGACGGATGATCGGCTCGGGTCTTGAATCCACCAGACCGTCTGCACCAGCAGGGCGAGCCCCACGATGGCGAGCGCCGGCATCCAGACCCTCGTCTTTCGAATCGCATCGACCAGCACGGCACCGAGTACGGCCAGCCACGGGATGACCGCCAGCGTGTACCGGCTGTTCCACCAGTTCTGGGGAAACGAGTGATCGTTGTTCATGTGCGTCTGGCCGAGAAAGAGGCTGACGAGCGAGAAGACGTAGGCGACGCCCATGATCCAGACCACGAGGGCCTCGTTCGAGAGCCCGCGCTTGTATGCCAGAGCCACGGCGCCGAGCAGCCCCATCACCACAGTCAGAAGGCCGGCCGTCTCGAGAACCGACCAATCGTACGTCCAGAGCGTCAGACCGGCGTTGTGTGTGTACGCGAGTAGGCCGGCGTCGGCCGTCGCCTTCTGCAGGTTCGATGCCGAGTACTGACCGTTGGCGAATTCGAGCGGGTTGCCGTAGACCGTGAAGTTGTAGATCAGCCACCAGGCGATCGCTATGCCGGGCAACGCGGCGAAGGCGAGACCCATCTTCACGCAGTAGCGCCAGAGCCGCTTCTTGCGCCACGACACCCAGATGACCAGCAGCGTGCCGGCCAGCACGAGCACCCAGCCTTCGTAGCGCGAGAGCGTGGCGCCGGCGGCGGGCAGGCCGCAGAACACCATCATTTCGCCGGCCTGCAGGTTGCGCCTGCTGGTGACCCAGTGCGCGAGACCGGCGAAACAGGCCATCATGCAGACGATCAGCACCGGCTCGGTGAGCGCCGTCGTGTACAGGTACAGAATGCTCGGGTTCAGGATGATCAGCAGAACGCCCACGATGCGACCGGCCCGGCCGAGGCCGATTCGCGCCGCGATGCGATACACCCCCGTCGCCGTGCCCATGAGACAGATCAGGCCGAGGAGGCCAGCACCGAGGCCGCTCGACCACAGCCAGAGGTTCGTGACGAACGGAACCAGAACGAGGCTCGGCACGGGCAGCCACACCGTGCCGAGCTGGCTGAAACCGGGCGCCTTGCTGTCGAAGATACGGCGCGAGATGGTGAGGTGGCTCTGCGAGTCGCCATAAGCGAGGTTCAGCCCGCTCGAAGTCGTGATGATGACCACCACGACGCCGACGGCCAGGGCGGCGAACGCCACCACGAGGGTGCCGGGCACACGCCGGCCGGTGATGGGGGCGTCGAGCGATACCCACCGTGCGAGCATCCATCGGCCGAAACGGGAGGGTTGCGGGGCCAGCGGAATCACGAGGCCCGAGCGCGCAGAGGTGGCCGGCCATTCCTTGGCCGGCGACTCGGGTAACGCGCGCGACACCACGATCTACTCCGGCTTGGAGCTTTCTGCGGGGGCTTCGGGGCTCGCATCGGGGCTCGCGTCGGTGCTCGCGTCGGTGCTCGCGTCGGTGCTCGCGCCGGGGTTGGCGTCGGGGTTGGAGCCGGGGTTGGCGTCGGGGCTCGCGTCGGGGTTGGCGTCGGGGCTCGCGTCGGGGTTCGCGTCGGGGTTGGCCGGCACAGCGGCCTCGACGGGCTGCGCGTTCGCTTCGGCGAGGAGCTGAGCATCCACGTACTGCTTCAGCTTCGCCTTGCGACGGCGGCGCGCGATCTCACCGATGACCCCGGCGAGAATCAGCACGACGGCGACCACGGCGATCCAGATGGCGTAGCTGCGGTAGTCGTCGGTGACCGCGGTCTGCGGAACGATCGCGTTGCTCGAAATCAGCACCGGGTCGGCCTGGTTGGGCTGCGCGATGAGCACATCGCCCGAGAGCGCGAACCAGCCGTCGGGGCTCGCGGTCGTGAAGGTCGCGGCCTGCACCTGCAGGGCTTGCACCGCGTCGCTTGAAGCATCGGGCGACCAGCCGCCGAGCATCAGCACGTTGCGGCCGCCCGTCTGAAAGGCCTGCAGGGCGGCATAGGGCTCGGTTGTTCCGACACCGAACGATACGGCGGTCGAGTCGATGGCCTTGAAGCTGTCGAGTCGCAGCGGCGACGCCAGAGCGTTCGAGTCATCAGAGGTGGCGCCCACCAGCAGGCCCGACTGCGACGAGCCGATGAAGGCCCCCGGTGTGACAACCGAGACGGCGAGTTGGATGCTCGAATTACGCTGCACCGACGCCACGATGTCACCCGCGCTCGCCACGGCCGTAGCGGCCGAGGCTCCCGTGTCGAAGGCTACCGGCAGCACGCCGCCGAGCACCTGCGGAAAGCGCTGGAACCCGGGGGTGAGCGTCTGCCCTCTGGCGGCCGACACGTTCGAGGCGTTGGAATCGAGAAACAGCTCGATGGGAATGAGGCTGATGGGCCCGGTGCAGTTGCCGGTGATCGGCACGGCGCTCAGCTCGACCTTCAGCCCGTTCGCGGCGGTCAGCAGCGTGCCCGACACCGGCAGGTTCAGGTCGATCGGGGTGGTATGGCCGAGCACCTGCGAGCCGATCAGGAAGTTGTTCCAGTACACGTTCACCGTGGCGATGACGGAATCGGGAATGTCGGAATGCATGCCCACGAGGTGCACGGTCGCCGAGCTGATCGGGCCGCCGAACGAGGCCTGGCTCACGTTGGTGAACGAGCTCGACTGGCCGAAACCGGCGAGGGCGATCTGGTTCGGCGAACCGAAGTACGCGAGGTTCTGGGTGAGGGCCGGGGTGCCGGTTCCGGTCTGGCTGAGGCCCGTGGTGGTGCCGGAGTTCGCGAGCACGAGGTAGTCAGAACCGAGCGCCGCACCCGCTGCCGTGAGCGATGCCTCGGGGCCGGTGATGGTGAGCGTCGGAACGCCGCCGGCGCCGGTCGACAGGGCCGTGCTGGCGGTGGCCACCGACGTGTCAGTGGAGGGTGCGAGAACGATGATGCGGCCGCGCGTCGGCGTCACCGCGGCACGGCTTGCGGTGTCGCCGGCGACGGCGAGGCTGAGGTCGACGCCCTGCGGCAGGGCGTGGGCGAGGGAGGCGATGGTCGCCAGACCGGCCTGCTCGAGGGCTGGGGAGGGGGCATCCGGAATCTCGACCGACACGGCGTTCAGGCTGGGCGACAAGAAATCGGCGACAGTGCTGGGAGGCTGGGCCTGGCCGCCGACGTGCAGCTCGACAGCGCTGAGCGACACGCTCGCGTTCGACGTTACCGTACAGACGGCGACAGCGGTGTCGCTCGGCGAACCGGCGCTGTAGGTGAGGCCGAGCGTGACGATTCCCTTGACTTCGTCGGAGGGTTGGAGCGGGACGTTCAGCGTGCCGGGGCTCAGCGGGTCGAGTGCTTGCCGCACGACGCCGTTCACTGTGACCAGCAGTTGGCCGCCCGGCGCGGCCGCAGCCTCAGCGGCGGAGCCCGCGGTAGCACTGGGAGCGACGGGAGCGATGGAGCCGGAGACCGACGTGGGGGTGAGGCCGCCCGGCACCTGGAGGTTCACGAAGACGGGGCCGCCGCCCTCGGTGACCGTGGTCTGGGTGGGGAACGAGAGAGTACCGGGGTCGTCAACAGCTCGGAGGGTGGACGGCGTCGAGGTCTGAGCGGCGGTTGCCGCTGCAGCGCCTGCGCCTGCGGGCACGGCAGTCGCAGACGAAGAGGCCGTCGCCGACGTCGCGGCCGCCAGCGGCGCGAGCAGCATCAGTGCGGCGACCCCGGCGAGGGCTGCGGCGCGCAGAGCCGTGCGGCGTGGCGGTTTCGAAAAGACTCTCATGAACCATCCGATGGGTTAGGCACCTGAACGCGGTTACAAGCGGACACGGCTGAGCATTGCAGGGTGGTGAAGACGCCTGCGAGAATCTTGACCCCCCAACTGGGTACCCCCGCTTTCGAATACTACCGGGAAAGAGCGCATCGACGCGGAAGGCGGGTGGGTGAACGGCCCACAGCCTCGAGGCGCAGGCCTACGAAACGACGGCCGCCGTGCCGTATTTGCTGAGCCTGGCGATGACCTGTTCGTAGGTGGCAGGCACACCGTAGTAGAAGCCCTGGGCGTTCCGAACGCCGACGCCTCGCAGCAGCGCGGCCGTCTCGGCGGTCTCGATGCCTTCGACGATCGTCAGGTAATCGAGGGCGTCACTGAATCCCTGCAATGCTTTGACCACTTCGCGCTGGCGATTGTCGGTCGCATCGTCGATGAGGCTGCGGTCGAGCTTCAGAATGTCCATCGGAATGCGAACGAGCGACCCCACCGAGGAGTTCTCCGAGCCGTAATCGTCGAGCGCGATGATGACCCCGAGATCACGCAGCACCTGGGCTTGAGCGCGTAGGTCGTCGGTCACGTGCCGCAGCGATCGCTCATTCAGTTCGAGACACAGCGAGATGGCGGGGTAGCGCTGAACGATCTCTTTGGCGAAGGCGCCGACATGATCATCCGTGATCTGACCGACCTCGAGGTTGACCGCGATTGTGGCGATGCTGGGTTCGATGAGCTGGATGGCGCGGGCACCGCTCATAGCTTTGGCCATGACTTGGCGGGTGAGTTCATCCATGCGGCCGAGGCTCTTCGCGCGCTCGACCAGCGCGCCGGGCGAAATCGCGCCGAGCTCAGGATCGGTGTAGCGCACCAGCGCCTCGAACGCCCAGATGCGGTTCTCGACCATGTTGACAATGGGCTGAAAGACCACAGACAGCTTCTCGTTGTCGATGGCGTCGACGACGATGTCGTTGATGCGGGCCGAGCGGTGCGGCGAGATGTTGATGGTGCTCTCGGCGGCGGGGCCCCCTTGGTGGCGCGACTTCTTCACCGCGAGCATGCTGCGGTCGGCGTCGATGACCAGCGAGCCGGCATCGGTTTCGCGGTGGGCGGAGTAGGCCAAGCCGACGCTTAACAGCGGCCGCAAGTCGATGCCTTCGACGGTGAAGGCCTCGCTCGTCTTCTCGGTGATGCGTTCGGCGATCGACTTCGCTTCAGCCAGCGACTTGACGCCGGTGAGGATGACCACGAATTCGTCACCGCCGATGCGGGCCACCACGTCGTGCGGGCGGGTCGTCAGACTCAGACGCTCCGCGACGGTCACGAGCATGGCGTCGCCGATGTGGTGCCCGTGCCGGTCGTTCAGCTGCTTGAAGCTGTCGAGGTCGATGAAGAGCACGGCGATCGCTCCCGAATACGGGCGGTTCTCGTTGGCGTGGATGAGCGCGCGGCCGAAGGCGTTGTAATTCGGCAGCCCGGTGAGCGAGTCGCTGTTCGCGCGCAGGGTGAGGTCGGCCATGTCCTGTGTCACACGCGCGGCCTCGGTTGCCAGGTGCGCCAACGCTTCGAGCACTCGATCGTCTTCGCGGGAGAAGGGCGTGCCGCTCAACTCGCGGGTGGCCACGACGAAGGCCTCAGCATCCGGAGCCAGCCGCACGATGTAACCGATCTCGTTCGGGCCGGGGGGTGATTGCCTCACGACGATCGAGTCGGCGCTCACCGCCGTCTCGGCGCGCTCGATGAGAATGGCGCCGAGATCGTCGCCGTGGTTCCACGGCAGGGTGAGCGCTGCGTCGGTGAGACCCTTGAGGCGGCGCTGCAGCCCGCGCAGTTGCCGCACGCGCGCGATGGCGAAGATGGCGCCCGCGACCACCACCAATAACCCGGCTCCGTGATGGTTCTGATCGGCCTCGAGCAGCAACGGATACACGGCGACATAGGTGAACGAGATGGCGATCGCCAGGCCGGAGATGACGACGAGGATGCCCAGCAATCGCCTGGCGCTGAGTTCGGAGACACCCCACCGGCCGCCCTTGCCCCAGCGACCACCCTGACGGGCGAATTCCACAGCGATGACAATGACGAGATAGACCAGGGTGGCGACGAACGGCATGACCAGCGGCAGCCAGCCGGTCGACGGGGTGCTCGCCATCACCAGGCACCACCCGAGCGCGCCGAGACTGGCCAGGCCGGTGGCGTACACCGAAACGATGACGTCGCGGGAGTTGAAGAGAGCGCCGCAGATGAAACCCAGCGTCCACACGGCGAGGGCGATGAAGAACTGGTCGCTGAGGTTCGCGGTGGCGAGAAGGGCGACCGCGGGGCTCACCGAGGGAAGGCTGGAGAGCCGGCCGACCGGCAGACGGAAGTCAGTGACCAGCGCGGTGCTGACGAAGAGGGCCGCCAGATAGAGAAAATCGGTGGGGGTGTGCCCGGCCGGCTGTTGCGAGGGCGCGCCGGCTGCCTGGGTTGCGGTCTGCACGGCGGCGATGATGCCGAACGCAATGATGACGACGGAGACCGCCGACACGGGCACGAAGAACAGCGAGCGGCGGAGGCGGCCGGTGGCGGTGGGGCGGGTGGTGGCGGTGTGGCGGGTGGCAGCGGGGCGCGTAGTTGGGCGGGGTGGCGTGGGGCGGAGAGCGTGGGGGAGATCCGCGTCGGGGCTGGCCGCGTCGGTGCCGGGCGCGCCCGTGGCGGGCGTGTAGGCGTCGGGGCTGGCCGCGTCGGTGCCGGTCGCGCCCGTGCCGGGCGTGTAGGCGTCGGGGCTGGCCGCGTCGGTGCCGGGCGTGTCAGTGCCGGGCGT
>JAODBB010000240.1 GCA_025463745.1 Subtercola sp. | reverse complement strand
CCCGACGACGGCGGCATGATCCGCGTCGACGAGGAGTCGGGCCTCGGTTTTGCGATCGCGACCGACGCGAACGGCCGTTACTGCCAGCTCGACCCGTATTTCGGCGCGCAGCTCGCCCTCGCCGAGGCATACCGCAACGTGTCGGTCACGGGCGCCGTGCCCGCCGCCGTCACCGACTGCCTGAATTTCGGCAGCCCCGAGAACCCCGAGGTCATGTGGCAGTTCTCGCAGGCCATCGCAGGTCTCTCAGATGGATGCCTCGAGCTCGAGATTCCCGTCACGGGCGGCAATGTCTCGTTCTACAACCAGACCGGCGGCGCTCCCATCCACCCGACACCCGTGGTGGGTGTTCTGGGCGTGATCGACGACGTCGCCCGTCGAGTGCCGAGCGGCTGGCAAGACGAGGGCAACAACATCTACCTGCTCGGCGTGACGAAGACCGAACTCGACGGGTCGGCGTGGGCCGGCACCATCCACGATCACCTCGGCGGCCGCCCTCCCGTGGTCGATCTGCCGCGTGAGGCCGCACTCGGCGCTCTGCTGCACGCCGGCGCGATGCAGGGCCTGCTCGCCTCGGCTCACGACCTCGCCGACGGCGGCTTGGCACAAGCGCTGGCCGAGGCCGTGATGCGTTTCGGCGTCGGCGCGCGGGTCTGGCTCGACGAGCTCATGCTGCGCGACGGCATCGACCTCACGACCGCGCTGTTCAGCGAGTCGACCGGTCGGGTCATCGTGTCGGTTCCGCGCGAAGACGACGTGAAGTTCATGGGTCTGTGCGAAGGCCGCGAGTACCCCGTGCTGCGCATCGGCGTAACCGACGCGGGCGTCGGGGTTCCGGCTGCCGATGCAGCGATCGGCATCGGCGCCGGCAAGACAACCGGTACGGATGCCGCACTCGACATTCAAGGGCACTTCAGAATCGGCATCACCGAACTCTACGAGGCACACCGCGGTACCCTGCCGGCCCGTTTCGGCGCCACGGTCGCCTAGCGCGGGCTCGCAGGCCGCGGCGGTTCCACTCCACTTTCGTCGGAGGACAGCCCACTCAGCGCGCCTCTGTGCCGCAGTCTCGCTGAGTTCCGACGAAAGTGGAGTGCCCGGAAGCTACACCTATTCGGCCACGACGCGAGGCGCTTCGGCCGCCGCGTCGCCCGAAGCCACCGTCGGCAGCTCGCCCGTCGCGGCCGCGATGCGCTCGTGGTGATGGATGACCTCCGCCACGATGAAGTTCAAAAACTTTTCGGCGAACTCCGGGTCGAGGTGCGACTCTTCGGCGAGGGCGCGCAGCCGCTTGATCTGCCGCGCCTCACGGTCGAGATCGGCGGGCGGAAGACCGTGGGCAGCCTTCAGCCGCCCCACGAGTTGAGTGAACTTGAATCTCTCGGCGAGCAGGTGAATCAGCGCAGCGTCAACGTTGTCGATGCTCTCGCGGATGCTCTGCAAGCGAGCGAGGGCGTCGTAATCGTCGTTCGTGTGCGCGGTCATAACCAAAACTGTATTGGGTCGAAGCTGAGTTATTGCAGACTGTCTGGGTGCAGACCGTCGTGAGCACCTGTGGCCCACAGCCGAATTCGTTTCTGGGTGAGCAGGATGCCCAGAAAAACCAGAAGCGCACCGAGTGGTTCGTTCCAGGTGAACGTCTCACCCAAGATGAGCACCCCGAGAATCACACCGACCACAGGCGTGATGTACGTCACCGTGGAGGTGCCCGTCGGGCCCCACGCTCGCAGCACGTTGATGTTCCACACGTAGGCGAGCCCCGTGCCGAGCGCCCCCAACGCGACGAGGCTCAGCACGATCGGCACTGTCGCGTCGATGGGGCCGAGGGCGACGAGCGGAGTGAGCGCCAGCATGACGAGCGCCCCCATGCCCACCTGCATGAAGGCGAAGGGCACACCCGAGATCGCCCGGGAGCTCAGAAACTTGCGCGTGTACCCGAAGGTGACGCCGTAGCAGACCGCCGCGCCGAGGCAAGCGAACTGGCCGAGCAGATCGCCGCTCAGCGCGGCGTAGCCCCAGGGGCCGACGATGACGATCGTGCCGATGACTCCGATGGCGATGCCTGTGGCCTGGCTTCGGTTCAGCCGTTCGACCCGGAATGCGGCGGTGGCCAGAATCGCTGTGGTGATCGGCGTCACCGCGTTGTAGATGCTCGCCAAGCTCGACGACACGTATTGCTCAGCCCAGGCGAACAACAGAAACGGCAGCACGTTGCCGACGATGCCGATCACCAGAAAATGCAGCCAGACGATCGGCCCACGCGGCAGTCGGTGCCGGCCGATCAGAACGATCAGCCCGAGCGTGAGTGCGCCGAAAACCAGTCGCGCCCAGGCCACCTGCCCGAAGCTCACGCCGGTGAGAGCGACCTTCATGAAGAGAAAGCTGCTGCCCCACACCAAGCCCATCGCCAGAAACTGGAGCAGCACGCGGGTGTCGCGTTTCTGAGGGAGTGCAGATGGTCGTGGTGCGTTTTGGTTCACCCCGAGACACTATCGTGAACGGGCTGGCGGGCGGCCCCGGGCATCCGGAGCCGGCAGAGCCCGCCCGCCTGCCCTCAGCACCAACCCGTTGCGGCGCCGCTACGGCAGGGCCTACTGCACGGTCGCGATGGTGACCTCGATGTTGCCGCGAGTGGCGTTCGAATACGGGCACACCAGGTGCGCGGCATCGGCCGCCGCCTGCGCCTGTTCGGGCGTCGCCTTCGGCACATACACGTCGAGCTCGACCGCGAGGCCGAAGCCGCCCTCGCCATTGCTGCCGATGCTCACACTCGCCGACACCTCGGCATCGGTCGTATCGATCTCGAGCCGCTTACCCACCGCGTGCAGCGCGCTCAAGAAGCACGCCGAATAGCCGGCCGCGAAGAGTTGTTCGGGGTTGGTTCCGTCGCCGGAGCCGCCCATTTCTTTGGGTGGCCGAGTGTCGAGATCAAGCCTGTCGTCTTCGCTTCGAACGTGGCCGTCGCGGCCCCCGCCCGAGGCGTGGGCGATCGCGGTGTAGAGAGTTTCCATGTACTTAGTCCATCACAACTATTCCTTGGTTCTGCCGTCTGAGAGCTGACAATTGTGCGAACATCCACCGCAGATCTGCACGAATGTGAACCTCGACGGCGGGTGGCTGAGGTCTGCCCTGTGTGTCACGATGTAACACATGGGCAATGTCGCCATCTTTCACCAGGCCGCAACGGCGTTCATCGCGCTCGTCACGCGCATCGACGACGATCAATGGGATGACCCGGGGCTCGGCTCGTGGAACGTCAGGTCGCTCGTCGGCCATACCACCCGGGCGATCCTGACCGTCGAAACCTACCTCAGTCACGACGAAGTCTCGCGCATCGGCCTGCCGACCGCCGAAGACTATTACGCCCTCATCTACCGCGATTTCGCTGACCCCGACGCCGTGGCGATTCGCGGGGTCGAGGCGGGCATCTGGTTGGGCGAGCATCCTGTCGCCACGATCACGGATGCCCTGCAGCGCGCCAGCGAAGCAATCTCCAACGCCCCTGCAGGCCGTGTGGTGTCGGTGGGCGGGCACGGCATCGAGCTGTCGCAGTACCTGCGCACGAGGATCTTCGAACTCGTGGTGCACTCCATCGACATCGGCCGCGCCATCGGGCAGCCGCACGGCCAGTCGGTCGAATGTGTGACCGACGCGACATCACTCGCGGCGCGTATCGGCGCCCGTGCGGGGTCTGGCGAGGAGATTCTGCTCGCGCTGACGGGGCGCGCGCCGCTGCCGCCCGGGTTCACGGTGGTGTGAAGGCCGCCGCCGGGCATCCCGCCGCTCGGCGCGCCCAGCAGACTTCGGTCGCTCAGCGTTGGGAGACCGCGGAGTACTTTAGTCGCATGGCAGTAACGCTTCGACCGATGCCCGACGACGTGATCGGCGGCTGGCTGGATGTGAGCAACGCGCACTACGAAGCCGAGCGGCTCGCCAACGGCGACTCGCCGGAACTCGCGGCGCAGAAGGCCAGAGCGTCGCGCGAGCAGTACTTTCCGAGCGACCGGCCGATCGACACGCACGTGGTCTTCCAGGTGATGGCGGGCGAACCGGGCGCGGCAGCCCAGCCGGTGGGCCAGCCGGTAGGCGTGCTCTGGCTCGGCCCGCTGACCGACGAGCGGCCGAACGAATGGTGGGTGTTCGACATCGAGATCGACGCAGCCCACCAGGGGCACGGGTACGGCCGCGCCGCCATGCAGGCGGCCGAAGCGGTCGCCCGAGAACACGGCGCGACGAAGCTCGGGCTCAACGTCTTCGGCACGAATACCGTCGCACAGAACCTCTATCGGTCGCTCGACTACACGACAACCGCCACCACGATGTGGAAGCCGCTCGAGTCGTGAGCGCAGAGACCCCGGTGCCGCCCGGCGCGGGCGAGTCCGCTCAGGCCGGTCGGGCCGGCGAGCCGGGCACGCCGAGCGATGTCGCGGCGGGTGCGGGTGCGGGTGCGGCAGGGATAGTCGCACCCGCACCCGCCAGAGCATCCGCCGATGTTCGGGCAGCACCCGCAGCATCCGGCACACCCCACCGAAGGGCTCGCACGCCCATCCCGTACCAATCGCTCGGCGTCATCGTCGTGGGTATGAGTCTCGCCGTGTGGTGGCCCGCCTTCACGCTTGGCGCCTGGGGAACGGTGTTCTTCGACACGCTTCTGCGCGTCTGGGTGGCCGCGACCGCCGCCTTCTTCGTGGTGATTCTGGTGCCCGCGGCTCGCAAACGCATCGGCTGGACGTCGCTCACCCTGCTGCTTCCGACCGTGTGGCTCATCCTCACCCTCGCCGTCTCGGTCGACTCGAACAACATCTGGATCGCGTTGGTGAGCCTCGCGGGCATTCTGCTGATCCTCCTCGGCATCCCAGCCATGATCTGGGTGCTCGCTCGCGTGATCTGGCCCGACATCAGCGACACGGTGCCCGCCCGCGGCAAGGTACTCGTTCTTCTGGTCGTCTTCGTCATCGCGGCGGGGTCGTTCGCGCTCGGAGCCAACCAGGCGCGGTTCTTGACCTGCGAAGACTTCACCATCAGCGGCAACTCAGAGCCGCCCGGGTGCGTTCACGAGACGCCCGATCCTGCTGGCAGCCCTGGTGCACTGATCATCCCGCCAGGCCTGTAACGCCCAGCCCATCACTCGGGCGGAAACACCACCGACGGCTTTACTTTCAGCTCGTCGGCGAACCGCTCATTCAGCTCGGTCCAACCGTAATTCAGCGCGTTCGCTCCGCGCCGTGGGGGCACCGGATGCCCGCCCAGCACGGTCTGCAGCACGTCGAAGCACAACTGCCACCCAGCCGCCACGGCCGACACCATCGACGGATCGCCGAGAGTGTGCCGCAGCACCAGCACCGAACCAGCACCATCCTCGTCGCCACCCGCCGGATTCACATCACTGAGCAGCACCTCTGGCCCGTCAGGCGTCACATCGGCCGTGATCTCCCACCGCAGAACGTCCGGCCCCCAGGTGTGCTTCAGTACGTGATACGGCTTCACCACGAGCACCTCGATGGAAACCTCTTGGTCATCTCCGTTACCGTCGGCGAGCATGATGAGGGTGGCCGGCCCGAAAGAGTCGAGAACGCGATCGGCGGTGTGCGGCGCCCACAACCGCAGTTGCGCGGGGTCGGTGAGAGCCTGCCAGACGACGTCGGGCGGCACATCGAAGTTGCGCTCGATGACGACGGTGGTGCTGGCGTCTGCGCCGATCTGGATGTTTGTGCGCTGGAGTTCGCTGGTCACACTGCCAGGATACGCGTCAACCCCTGCCGAGCATCCCGAACCTCGCGTAGACCGGAACCATGAAAGCACTGACATTTCAAGGCACCCAGAAGGTCTCGGTCGAAACCGTGCCCGATCCGAGAATCGAACAGCCCACCGACGCGATCATCACGATCACGTCGACCGCGATCTGCGGCTCTGACCTGCACCTCTACGACGTGCTCGGCGCGTTCATCAATAAGGGCGACATTCTCGGCCACGAGCCGATGGGGGTGGTGGTCGAGATCGGTGCAGACGTGAAGAATCTGGCGGTGGGCGATCGGGTCGTCATTCCGTTCGTCATCGCCTGCGGGCACTGTTACATGTGTCAGCGCGGGCTGCACACTCAATGCGAAACCACACAGAACCGCGAAACGGAGAGTGGCGCCTCGCTCTACGGCTACACCGAGCTGTATGGGGATGTGCCCGGTGGGCAGGCGGAGTTTCTCCGGGTGCAGCTGGCCGACTTCAACGCGCTCAAGGTGGGCGCAGACCTTCCCGATGAGCGGTATCTGTTTTTGAGCGACATACTGCCGACGGCGTGGCAGGGCGTTCAGTACGCGAATGTTCCCGACGGCGGAACGCTGGCCGTTCTCGGGCTGGGGCCGGTGGGCCAGTTCGCGAGCCGTATCGGGCGGCATCTCGGCTACCGCGTGCTCGGCGTCGACCCGGTGCCCGAGCGCCGCGCCATGGCCGGGCGGCACGGCATCGAGACCCTCGACCTCACCGACGACGTTCTGGCCGAGCTGCGCGAGACGACGGATGGTCGGGGCCCCGATTCGGTGGTCGACGCGGTCGGCATGGAAGCTCACGGCAACCCGGGCGCCGCGTTCGCGCAGAAGGCCGCGGGGCTGCTGCCCGACGCCCTCGCGAAGCCGGTCATGAAAGCCGCTGGTATCGACCGGCTCGCAGCGTTGCATCTCGCGCTCGATGCGGTGCGCCGTGGGGGAACTGTATCGCTGAGCGGCGTGTACGCCGGAGCAGCCGACCCGATGCCCATGATCCACATGTTCGACAAGGGTCTCACACTGCGAATGGGGCAGTGCAACGTGCAGAAGTGGCGCGACGAGCTGGTTCCGCTGGTCGAAGACCCCGCTGACCCGCTCGGCACCGAGGATCTCACCACGCATGCCGTGCCGCTCGAGCGGGCGCCCGAGATGTACAAGCTCTTCAAGGAGAAGGAAGATGGCTGCATCAAGGTGGTGCTGAAGCCGTAGCGGACGCGTGGTGTGGCGTTCGCAGACGTCGCGTCGCTCGTGTGAGCGACGGCGCGCGGCTGGCGGCCGCGCAGTGTGCGGCTGGCGGCCGGGTGCGCCCGGTTGTAGCGTATGGCTGTGATCGAAGACGGCGCGATGACACTGCAATTCGAGCTCGAAGCAGGCGTGGCTCTTCCGGGCAGCGAGGAGTCGTTCGAGAGCGCACTTCGGCCGGCCGTCGTCGGCCGACTGAGCCTGCGCGGCACCGTTCGCGCGACCGTCGTGCTGCCGTACGCGGTGGAGGTGCGCGTCGAGCCGCTGGTGGGAGGTGATGCGGCTGCGGCCACGGGCCAGCGCCCGGGCATCGGCCGGCCGCGGGAGTTTGCCGTCATCGTGGGAAACGATCCGCAGAGTCCTGCGCCGTACAGTCGATTCGCCATCAAGGGGGTGTCACTCGCGCGGAGGCTTCCGACGGTGTCGGACGACATCGTGCTGCAGCTCGACCCGGGCGAGTACTTTCTCGAGCTGCGGCGGGGGGTGTCGTGGCAGGAGGTCGAGCATCCCGTCATCCTGAACCGGGTGTCGTACTTCGCCGAACGGCAGGCCGCGGGGCGTCAGTGATCGGCAGCCGGGAATCAGTCGGCGTCGATACGGTTCAGCAGGTCTTTCGCCGCTCGGGCGATGTCGGTGTGATCGTTTTGGGCGCCGCGGCTTTCGAGTGAGATGACTCCGCCGCGGCGCACCTTCGTGAAGTCGCCGAACGGAAAGCTGTAGTGGCCTTTTGTGTCGTCGGGCTTGTCGTCGTCGACACCCAGGTGCCAGTTCGAGTACTCGGCGTATCCGTTGTTCTCGATGAAGGTGTTCTCGCGTGACGCGGAGGGGGCCGCTTCGCTCCAGTCGTCACGTTCATCACGCACGACCTTGCCCTCGGAGATCAGCTTCTTCGCGAAGTCGTATGCCTTCTTGTTGAGTTTGACCGCCATCGCGCGGCTCCTTTCAGCTGGATGTTACTGCTGAAACGACCGTACGTCGGGCTGCGACACCAAGATAGGCCCTGCGCGCGGCGAGGCTGAGCAGTAACATGCCGAACAGCGCGAAGTAGGCGAAGGCGTAGTAACCGAACAGACTCTGCTGTTCGAAGGCGCTGTCACCTGACGCCAGGCGCAGCACGGTGACGAAGAGGCTGGCGGCGGTGATTGCCGGCAAGGCTCCACGCACCAGAACGATCTCGATCTCGTTCAGCAC
>JAODBB010000237.1 GCA_025463745.1 Subtercola sp. | reverse complement strand
CGCCCGTGGCTGTGGAGGCGTCGGCCGGGTCGGTGCGGGGCGTGCCTGTGGCTGCGGAGGCGTCGGTCGGGTCGGTGCCGGTCGTCTCGGTGCCGGGCGTGTCGGTGCCGGTCGTGTCGGTGCCGGTCGTGTCGGTGCCGGGAACGTCGCGGGCGCTCGGGGTCAGAGGCTGCGTTGCCGTCGCTGGCGGGAAGGCCTGCTCCCCCGATTCTTCTCCCGCTGCCATGGAGGATTCACCCCAGCCGGAACGAGAGTGTCTGCCTGCACGCGGTCGGCAGCTGAACGGTCATCCTCACAATGTACCGCGCAATCGCGCTCGGCCGCGTTCGTACGGGGCGAAAGACGCGGGCAGAGGCCGAACCGGCAGGGGTGTTCGCGGGCGTTGCCGAGGGCGAGCATCCGGCCGAGGAGAAACGCCAGGCCGACGGATGCACCACACCACGCTGCGCCCACCCCGAGCACCCAGGCGAAAAAAGTATTCATCGAGGGTGAAGTATAGGTGAGTGAAGCTCACTTCGGCCAGTCTCTCAGGGTGAGTTCGCGATGACGTGGCGCGCCTCAGCGATTGCGGTCGCGGTTTCGGCCGGAGTCGCGGGTACCGGCTCCGTATACGATCACTGCCGTCACGGGTACGAGGAGGAACCAGAGCCAGCTGTAGTTCCAGCCGAAGAGAGCGCCGGTCAGAAAGAACAGAATCAGCGCCACGAATGGCGAGATCGACACCGCCACGGTGCCGGCGGATCCGCCCAGCGGGCCCTTGCGACCGGATCCGCCGGCGTTCGGCGCGGGGATGCTCGACCCGGGCATGCCCGCGGCCGACATGCTCGGCGGAGCGTACGCCGACCCCGGCACGCCCGGCGGATCGAACGGCGACCCCGCCACGCTCGAGGCCGGCATGCCCGGCGCGGCGTAGGGCGACGCCGACGGTGGAGTCGCCTGGCCTGCACTCGACGGCAGATCGCCGAAGATCGGCGCCAGGTCGCCCCGAGTCACCGCTGTGCGTACGACGGCCGAGCGCTTCGTGAACTCGGTCTCGTCGAGCCGGCCCTCGCGCAGATTGGCGTTCAGCTGCGCGACCGCCTCGTCGCGCTCGGAATTCGCCAGGCGGAGGTGCGCGTTCTGCGGGTCGCTGAAGTCGATCATGCCTCTATTGTTGCGCGCCGGGGCGCCGGCGGCCAGCAACCGTTTGCGGCGACCCGCGACGCGGCAGGTCAGCGCGCGAGGAGGGCGGGTTCGGTGAGGGAGGGTGCGGCATCCACTTCAGCAGTAGCAGCCACGGCGGCAACGGCGGCAACGGCGGCACGAGCGGCACGGGCAGCACCCAGAGGTGCTGGTGGTGGTGCAGGTGGTGGTGGTGCAGGTGGTGGTGGTGCAGGTGCCCGAGTGGCGGGATGCGCGTGGCACTCCACTTTCGTCGGAGGAGAGCGAACGTGTGCCCATATACGCCGAAGATTCGCTCAGCTCCGCCCAAAGTCGAGTGTGAGGTGCGGCGGATCCGTGCGAAGGGCGGATTCGGCGTTCGAGGGGGCGCGGCATCCCCACATCACGAGCGGCGCGGGTCGTCAGCGCGCAGTGAGGGCCGGTTCGGTGAGGGAGGGTGCGGCATCCACACCCGCGGAGGCGCCGGCTCTGGCAGAAGCAGCACGGGCAGCGATGATCTCGGCGATCTGCACGGCATTCAGGGCGGCACCCTTGCGCAGGTTATCGTTGCTGATGAACAGCGCGATGCCGCGGCCGTTCGGCACACCCTCGTCGTGACGGATGCGGCCGACGAAGCTCGGGTCTTTGCCGGCGGCCTCGAGCGGAGTCGGAACATCTGTCACCGTGACGCCGGCGGCCGTCTGCAGCAACTCGGTCACGCGCTCGGGGCTGATCGGGCGGGTGAATTCGGCGTTGATCGAGAGGGAATGGCCGGTGAAGACGGGCACACGCACGCAGGTTGCGCTGACCAGAAGGCTCGGCAGTTCGAGGATCTTGCGGCTCTCGTTGCGGAGCTTCTTCTCTTCGTCGGTCTCGTTCAGGCCGTCGTCGACGAGGTTGCCGGCGAACGGAATGACGTCGAAGGCGATGGGGCGCACGTATTTGACCGGGGCGGGCAGGTCGATGGCGGTGCCGTCGTGAACGAGGTCGAGCAGCTTGCCCGACGCGATCGCGGCCTCGGCCTGGGTGGCGAGCTCTTCGGCGCCGGCAAGGCCACTGCCGGAGACGGCCTGGTACGTGCTGACGATGAGGCGTTCGAGTCCGGCTTCGGCGTCGAGCACTTTCAGCACGGGCATCGCGGCCATCGTGGTGCAGTTGGGGTTCGCGATGATTCCCTTGCCCGCTTCGTCGATGGCGTGCGGGTTGACTTCGCTCACCACGAGGGGCACATCGGGATCCATGCGCCACGCACTCGAGTTGTCGATGACCGTGACGCCGGCGGCCGCGAACTTCGGCGCGAGCGCCTTCGAGCCGGTGGCACCGGCCGAGAACAGGGCGACGTCGAGGCCCGACGGGTCGGCCGTGGCGGAGTCTTCTACGATTATCTCTTCGCCACGGAACGTCAGCGTTGTACCCGCCGAACGAGCGGTCGCGAAGAAGCGGATGCTCGCAATCGGAAAGTCTCGCTCATCGAGCAGCCGGCGCATGACCGTGCCGACCTGGCCGGTCGCACCGACCACGCCAACGTTGAGTTTGACGCTCTTTGCCGCTGAATCGCTCACTGCACTTCCCTTGCTCGAACATTCACTTTACCAAGCATTCGCGAGCGGATGCCCGATCGTGGTGGGCGCCAGGGAGGCACCGGCGGGCTCGGGCCGACTCGGGCGGACTCGGGCCGACTCGGGCCGGCTCGGGCCGACTCGGGCCGACTCGGGCCGACTCGGGCCGACTCGGGCCGACTCGGGCCGACTCGGGCCGACTCGGGCCGACT
>JAODBB010000220.1 GCA_025463745.1 Subtercola sp. | reverse complement strand
GGCCGGATGCGTTCGACGCGACGTCGAAGAGTGCCTGGTGCGAGAGGCCCAGCTTCTCGCCGAGCACGAACGCCTCGCTGACGGCGATCATCGAGATGCCGAGAATGAGGTTGTTGCAGACCTTCGCCGCCTGGCCGAGGCCCGCTTCTCCGCAGTGCACGATGCGCTTTCCCATAACCTGCAGAATCGGCTCTGCCACGGCGAAGTCTTCGGCCGAGCCTCCGACCATGAAGGCCAGCGTGCCCGCTTCGGCACCGACCGTGCCGCCCGACACGGGCGCATCCATGCTGCGGTGACCCGCCGCGACCGCGAGATCGTGTGCCGTACGAGCGTCGTCGACGGCGATCGTCGAAGAGTCGATGAAGAGGGTGCCCGGTCTGGCGTAGGCCAGCAGGCCCTTGTCGTCGCCGCCTCCGGAGTAGGCGCCGATGACGTGACGGCCGGCGGGGAGCATCGTGATGACGATGTCGGCCGCCTGCACCGCTTCGGCTGCGCTGCCGGCGATGGTGATGCCGTGGCCGTCGACGGCGTCGATCGCCGCCCGCGAAAGGTCGAAGCCGATGACGTTGTACCCGGCTTTCGCCAGATTGATCGACATCGGGCCACCCATATGGCCGAGGCCGATGAACGCGATTGTGCTTGTCATGAGATCTCCTTCGTTCGTCTGTTACTGCGCGGCAGCACGAGTTCGTCGTCGCCCAGCGGGGCGAAGTACGCAGCCACGCTCACTGTGTCGACGTCGGCGAAGTCGGCGGGCCGCCACTTCGGGTTTCGGTCTTTGTCGATCACCTGGGCACGAACGCCCTCGACGAGGTCGTGCGCAACCACCGCGCGCAGTGAGACCCGGAATTCCTGCTCGATCGTCTCGGCCAGGCCGAGGTTCTTCGCCCGGCGCAGCGACTCCAGGGTGACCGCGAGCGCCGTCGGCGACTTGGCCGACACCGTAGCGGCGGCATCCCGCGCCGCGGCGACCGATGAGGCCTGCAGTGCGTCGACGATGGCTGTCACACTGTCGAAGGCGAAGGCGCGATCAATCCACTCTTGCTCTGCGACAAGTGCAGACTCGGGTGGTTCGGTCGCCAGCAGCAGAACGACTTCGCTGGCATCTCGGCGCTCGAGCGCCTCGAGCAGCTGCGGAATGGATGCCGAGGGCAGCCACCAGTCGGCAAGTCCCATCGCGATCGCATCGGCTCCGTTCACCGATCCTGCGGTCAGGGCGACGTAGGTACCGAACTCGCCGGGGGCATGCGAAAGCAGCCACGTTCCGCCGACATCGGGTACGAAGCCGATTCCGGTTTCAGGCATGCCCAGCTTCGAGCGTTCGGTGACGATGCGATGGGAGCCGTGTGCCGAGACACCGATTCCGCCGCCCAGCACGATACCGTCCATCACGGCGACGTAGGGCTTGGGGTAGGTGGCGATCAGCATGTTCAGCGCATACTCGTCGCGCCAGAACTGCACCGTGCCAGAGATGTCGCCCGAGGAGGCATCGCGATAGATCGACACGATGTCGCCGCCCGCACAGAGGCCGCGTTCGCCCGAGCCGGTGATCGCGACGGTGGCAACCGAGTCGTCGTCTCGCCACTCGGTCAGCATCGCCGCTATCGCTTTCACCATGGAGTGATTGAGCGCGTTGATGGCTCGTGGCCGGTTCAGGGTGATGAGCCCCAGGCGCCCCCGCTTCTCGAAGATCACCTCGGGTTCGGCTACCGCTTCTTCGGTCATTTGGCGGCCTCCAGAAGAGACCTTCCGACGATCACCCGCATGATTTCGTTCGTTCCTTCCAAGATCTGGTGCACCCGCAGGTCGCGCACGACCTTCTCGATACCGTATTCGGCGAGGTAGCCGTATCCGCCATGCAGCTGAAGGGCCGAATTGGCTGCGGTGAACGCGGCGTCGGTGGCGAAACGCTTCGCCATTGCGCAGATGGTTGCGACATCAGGGTCGTCGTTATCCATCGCGAGAGCCGCCTGCCGCAGCATGCCGCGGGCGGCCTGAAGTTCCGTTTCCATATCGGCGATGGTGAACACGAGAGACTGAAGCGCTGCGAGCGGTTTTCCGAACGCTACCCGTTCATTCAAGTGCCGCACGGTCTGCTCGAGTGCCCACTGCGCACCGCCGAGCGAACACGCGCCCATGTTGACGCGGCCGCCGTTCAAGCCCTTCATGGCGATGTGAAAACCTGTGCCCTCGTCTCCCAGACGATTACCGACGGGAACCCGTACGTTGTCGAAAATGACCTGGCGCGTGGGCTGCGCGTTCCAGCCCATCTTCTTCTCATTCGGGCCGAACGAGAGGCCGGGTGTGCCGGCCGGAACGACGATCGCGCTGATACCGTGCGGACCTTGCTCCCCCGTTCGGGCCATCACGACGTAGATGCTCGAGGCACCGGCCCCGGAGATGAACTGCTTCGTACCATTCAGTACGTATTCGTCACCCTCGAGCCTGGCTGCGGTCTGGATGGCCGCCGCGTCGGAACCCGCGTCAGGTTCGGTGAGGCAGTAGCTGCCGAGCTGCTGCATCGAGGCGAGTTGCGGCACCCAGCGATGACGTTGTTCGTCGGTGCCGAAGGTATCGTTCATCCACACCACCATGTTGTGAATGGAGATGTAGGCCGCGATCGTCGTGTCGCCCTTGGCGATTTCTTCGAAGATCAAGACCGCGTCGCTTCGGCTGAGGCCGGCGCCGCCGACATCTTCGCTCGTGTAGATGCCGCCGAGACCCAGTTCGCCGGCTTGCTTCAGCACCTCGACAGGAAAGAACTTCGTCTGATCCCATTCCACTGCGTTCGGCGCCAAGGCGGACTGCGAGAAGTCACGCACGGCCTCGACCAGAGCCGCTTGGTCTTCAGTCAGTTTGTACATACCGTCAATCCATCGTAGGGATCGAGAAGCTGGCTCCCTCTTTCAAGCCCGACGGCCAACGCGACGTCACCGTCTTCGTCTTGGTATAGAACCGGAACGCGTCAGGGCCGTGCTGGTTGAGGTCTCCGAAGCCCGACTTCTTCCAGCCGCCGAAGGTGTGATAGGCGATCGGCACCGGAATGGGCACGTTCACGCCGACCATACCCACGTTGACGCGCGCGGTGAAATCGCGTGCCGTGTCGCCGTCGCGGGTGAAGATCGACACCCCATTGCCGTACATGTGCTCGGATGCCAACCGCAGGGCTTCTTCGTAGTCGGCGGCGCGAGTGATGATCAGCACCGGGCCGAAGATCTCTTCGAGGTAGATGGTCATGTCAGGCGTGACGTTGTCGAACAGCGTCGGGCCGAGGTAGAACCCGTTCTCATAGCCCTCGACAACCTGCCCGCGTCCGTCGGCAAGCAACGTTGCGCCTTCGTCGATTCCGATTTGGATGTAGTTGGATACCTTGTCGACAGCAGCCTGAGTGACGAGCGGGCCATAGTCGCTCGTTTCGTCGAGAGCAGGACCGATTTTCAGTTCCTTCACCCTCTCGGCGAGCTTCGCCGAAAGGGCATTGGCGGTGGCCTCGCCCACGGGCACAGCGACCGAGATGGCCATGCACCGCTCGCCGGCCGAACCATAACCAGCACCGATGAGAGCGTCAGCGACCTGATCGAGGTCGGCGTCGGGCATGACGATCATGTGGTTCTTCGCGCCGCCGAAGCACTGGGCGCGCTTGCCGTTCTGTGCGGCGGTCTCATAGATGTACTGCGCGATGGGGGTTGAACCGACGAAGCCGATGGCCTTCACGCGGTCATCGTACAGCAGAGCATCCACGCTCACTTTGTCGCCGTTGACGACGTTGAACACTCCGGGCGGCATGCCTGCTTCGATGAAAAGTTCGGCAAGGGCGAGCGGAACGGAGGGGTCGCGCTCGCTCGGCTTCAAGATGAAGGAGTTGCCTGCCGCCAGGGCAGGGCCACACTTCCAGAGCGGAATCATGGCGGGAAAGTTGAACGGCGTGATGCCGGCAACGACACCGAGCGGCTGGCGCATCGAGTACACGTCGATTCCGGTGCCAGCACCGGTGGTGTACTCCCCCTTCAGAAGGTGCGGGCCGCCGACCGCGAACTCCACGACCTCGACCCCGCGCTGAATGTCACCCCTGGCGTCTGCGACGGTCTTTCCGTGTTCGGAGCTCAGCAGCCGAGCGAGTTTGTCCATGTCTCGTTCGACGAGAGTCAAGAATTTCGCAAGCACCCGGGCGCGGCGCTGCGGGTTCCACGCACCCCAGATGAGCTGCGCCTCCTCAGCATTTGCGATGGCGGCCTCGACCTCTTCTGTGGTCGCCAGCGGCACACGAGCCTGGACTTCGCCGGTGCTCGGATCGAAGACATCGCTGAAACGACCGGATGTTCCGGCGACAGCCTTGCCTCCGACGAAGTGCATCAATTCGCGAACCATGAAGCGCATTCCAATCTCGTCACCGCCATGGTGATCATCTCTGCCCAATATAGTAGGACGTACAACGACTTACTAGGTGTTACCTTGCATTTCTTCTGAATCTCACGTAATTTTATGGTCAACCAATCGGTTCTCGCTGGGGCAGGTCGTCACGGCGGGTCGATCTACCGACAATGGTGTGGAGATATGAAAATAGTCGTTCTGCTCAAAGAGGTGCCAGACACCTACGGTGACCGCAAGCTCGATCTCGACAGCGGGATCGCCGATCGCGCGGCGAGTGACGCGCTGACCGACGAAGTCGACGAACGGGCTCTGGAACTCGCTATCACGTATGCCGACAGCCACTCAGACACCGAGGTCGTCGTCGTCACGATGGCCCCGGCTTCCGCTGCAGTGTCGATGCGGAAGGCGCTCGCGATCGGCGGCACGTCGGTCGTTCATGTCGCCGATGACCGCTTGGCAGGCGCAGATACCGGGCTCACCGCCGAAGTGCTCTCGGCCGCCGTCGCACGCGCCGGGTACGACCTCATCATCGCCGGCAACGTCTCGACCGACGGCTACGGCGGAGTCGTTCCCGCGATGATGGCCGAACGACTGGGTATTCCGCAGGCGACCAACCTCGAGGCTGTGCAGATCTACCCCGATCACGTCGAGGGCAAGCGGGCGACCGAGACCGGGCTGTACACGGTCTCGGCACCGCTGCCTGCGCTGATCAGCGTCACCGAGAAGCTGCCCGAAGTGCGTTTTGCCGGCTTCAAGGGAATCATGGCCGCGAAAAAGAAGCCCTACGAGTCGCTCTCGCTCGATGATCTCGGCGTCGTGGTCGACGACGAGACCGCGGCTCGGTCGATCGTCGTCGCGGTGGCCGAGAGGCCGGCGCGAACCGCGGGCGTGATCGTCGTCGACGAAGGCACGGCAGGCGAGCAGCTCGCCGACTTCCTCATTCAGAACAGACTCGTCTAGGAGCATCCAATGTCACAGAATCCCATCTTGGTCTTCGTAGAAACCACACCCGACGGCACCGTTGCGAAGAGCGCGGCCGGCCTTCTGGGCGCCGCAGCCGCCATCGGTGAACCGACCGCGTTGATCGTCACAGCCCCCGGCCTATCGGCTGCTGCGGCCAGTGCTGTCGCGCAGCTCGGCGCAATGCGCGTCTTGACCGTCGAAGACCTGAGGCTGACAGACACCTTCATCGCCCCGCTGGTCGACGCGCTCGCAGCAGCATTCGAGAACGTCGAGCCCGACGCGGTTCTGCTCTCGAACTCGGTCGATGGTCGAGACCTCGCCGCGCGCTTCGCGGTGCGTGCCGGTCTCGCTCTGGCAGTGGATGCCGTGGCCCTCAGCCGAGACGAAGAAGGCGTGGTGGCGTCGCACTCCGTTTACGGTGGCGCCTACAACGTCGATTCGGCAGTGACCTCTGGCGCGTTCGTCGTCACCGTGCGCCAAGGAGCGATCGACGCGCGCGCCGAGGCGCAGGAGCCCGTCGTCGAGTCCCTCACGGTTGCGCCGTCGAACACCCCGGCAGCGACGATCACCGATTTCGAGCCGCTGATCTCGAACGCGACCAGGCCCGATCTTCGCGGCGCGGCCAAGGTCGTCTCCGGCGGTCGAGGCCTGCAGTCGGCCGAGAAATTCGTGCTCGTCGAAGAACTGGCCGATTCTCTCGGGGCCGCGGTCGGGGCGTCCCGCGCAGCAGTCGACGCCGGATACGTGCCGCAGTCGTATCAGGTCGGCCAGACCGGAGTGTCTGTCTCGCCGCAGTTGTACATTGCACTAGGCATTTCGGGGGCGATTCAGCACCGTGCCGGAATGCAGACCGCGAAGACGATCGTGGCCATCAACAAAGACGCCGACGCGCCTATCTTCCAGATCGCCGACTTCGGCATCGTGGGTGACGTATTCTCTGTGGTGCCGCAATTGATCAGCAGCCTGGAGTCCCGGAAGGCCTAACCGTGTCGAGTCAAGAACCACCCCGGCGAAGGCAGGGCCTGCCGCGACCGGGCCAAACGCCGACCAACGCCGAACCGACCCCGCCCGAAGTCGCTGAAGCGGCGGCGCCAGCGGCAGCGCCGGTCGAAGCAGTCGAACCCGCATCACGGCCAGCTGCGACGTCGCCCGCTCCGGGCAGGCGACAAGGCCTTCCCCGCGCGGGCGCTGCGCAGACGGCGGCAGCTCAGGCCGCGCCCGTTCAAACGCCACCAGTGACTCAGCCGCCGGCGCGCACGGGCGGGCGGCAGGGCCTCCCCCGCGGCGGCGCTGCGCAGACGGCGGCAGCTCAAACATCGACCGTCGACGCATCGGCACCCGACGCACACGCCCCAACTGTGGCGTCGCCGGCCCCTGTTGTCGCAGAGTCGCAGCGCATCCAGAAGCCTGCGCCTGCCGCGGATACCCGATCGAAAGAGGAGCTCGCACGAAGCAAGCGCAGACGCGGATACGTGTTCGGCGCTGTGTGCCTGGTGGTGCTGGCGGCCATCGTGGTGCTGATCGCGCGCCTCCTCGTCTCGACATCGGCGGTACAGGATTTTCTCGTCACCTACCCCGGCCAGACCCCGTTGCCTGCCGCGGCGCCCGTCGGTATTCCGGTCTGGCTCGAGTGGCAACACTTCTTGAATGCGTTCTTCCTCGTGCTGATCATCCGGAGCGGCTGGCTCGTGCGCACCACGCTCCGGCCGCCCGCCTCCTGGACTCGCAACAATACCGGTCTCATCAAAACCAAGGGCAAGCCCAAACGCATCAGCCTCGACCTGTGGTTTCACCTCACGATGGACTCGTTCTGGTTTCTGAACGGGATCATCTTCGTCGTGCTGCTGTTCAGCACGGGGCAGTGGATGCGCATCGTTCCAACGAGCTGGGCGATCTTTCCGAACACCGTGTCGGCTGCGCTTCAGTACGCCTCACTGCAGTGGCCCACAGAAGACGGCTGGGTCAATTACAACAGTCTCCAAGTGCTGACCTACTTCGCCACGGTGTTCCTCGCCGCTCCGCTCGCCGCGATCACCGGCATCCGCATGTCTGGGGCGTGGCCGTCGAAAGCGAAGCGCCTGAACCGCATCTACCCGCTTGAGGTCGCACGAGCAATCCACTTTCCCGTCATGCTCTACTTCGTCGTGTTCGTGATCATTCACGTGACTCTCGTACTCGCGACCGGAGCCTTGAGAAATCTGAACCACATGTACGGCGGGCAAGACGCGGTGAACTGGTGGGGGTTCGGCATCTTCGTCGTGTCGCTGCTGGTGACCGCGGGTGCCGTGGTTGCGGCTCGGCCGCTCGTTCTTGCACCGATCGCCGGGCTGATGGGAAAAGTCGGCCGCTGACGCTCTGCCGCTATGCTTCCAGAAGTCGAATCATGTGCGTCGAAAGGACCAAATCGTGCCCGCATCGTCGCCACTTCCCATCGATCCGATAGCGGAAGCGAAACGACAGTGGATCGAACACGGTTGGGGCGATGCGGCCAGCGGTATGGCCGCCGTCACCTCGATCATGAGAGCACAACAGCTCGTGCTCGCCCGGGTCGAGGGCGCCCTCAAACCGTTCGGACTGTCGTTCGCACGGTTCGAGCTGCTGCGTCTGCTGGCGTTCTCCCGGGGCGGTGCCCTGCCGATGTCGAGCGCTGCAGCGAGACTGCAAGTGCACCCCACCAGCGTGACCAACACCGTCGACCGGCTCCAAGCGGCCGGTCTCGTCGAACGCTCGCCGCACCCCACCGACGGCCGGGCCACACTGCTGAAACTCACCTCATCGGGCTCAGAACTCGTTGCGGTCGCAACGGATGCTCTCAACGAGACGGTCTTCTCGAAACCGGGCTTCGTCGACTCTGATCTCGCCGATCTGGTCGGCATTCTGGCTCAGTTCCGACGCAATTCCGGCGACTTCGGAGACCCGCCGACCATTCCCGATCCGCTGTAACATCTCGACGCTGATCAGCACAGAAGTTCTGCAGAGGCGATCTTGTGGATGTTCTCGTGCGTCATGAGCTCAGCACACGTCACGAAATCCACGACGACCGAACGCCCATCATTCACACGATGAGCGACCGCGGATTCCGAGCGCGGAGCATCTTTGAGAGGGATCCCCACCAGTCCGGAGTGGCCCATGCCGAGTCGCCAGGCGCTTCGTACAAGCGGGGTGATGACGTCGCCGAAGCGCACCGCGAATTCTAGCTCGCTCAGAGTCGCTGCTCGTCCGGACCCGATACGTGGCTGACCGCCCCTCGCATCGGTCAGATGCCAGAAATCCACCCACTCCTTCGGCGCTCCCGAAAGGTCGAGCAGCGGTTCGTCGAGAATATCGTCGACGGCAAGCTCGTCTGCTTCGGCGAAGTGGTGACTCGAATTGCAGCAAACCATCAGAGGTTCGTCGAAGAGGGGGTGCAATTCCAGTCGAGGATCCGGGCACGGCGACCGAACCAGGGCGACGTCGATCTCCTTAGCCGCTATTGCATCGAATTGTTCGATGAATGAAAGGTCGCGTATTTCAACAGTGATTTCAGGGCGTTGCCGCTTGAATGCGGTAATGATGTCTGACGTAACGTCGGCAGCGGCGGTGACGCCACCCATGAGGCCCAGCACCAACGTCTGCCTTGTCTTACCTGCGGCCCTGACGAACTCCATCGAACGATCGATGTGCTGAAGGATCTCGCGGGCCTCGACGAGCAGAGCCGCGCCGGATTCGGTCAGCGCCACACCCCGATGCGATCGAGAGATGAGTTCGGTTCCCATCGAAAGCTCGAGCCGCGCCAACCCTCTCGACACTGCCGGCTGGGCGATCATCAGTCGACGCGAGCCGGCGTGCACGCTGCCTTCTTCGGCCACGGCTACGAAAAGCTCGAGCAAACGAACATCCAAAAGAGCTCCTCCTTTGGCTACTCTGACTGGGTCAAGTGTATCAATTCTCAGTATTCGCCGAGCTTCACGGCGCCACAGATCACGGAGCCCGGTAGATGGACTTCAGCTGCTGGTAAGAAGACAGCCCTTCCGGACCAAGCTCGCTCCCGAGTCCGCTGGACTTCACGCCACCGGAGGGCGCGTGCAGATCGTTGATGTAGCCGTTGATTCCGATGGTGCCAGTCTGTACCCGGCGGGCAACCTGCATCGCGCGCTCGGGATCTGCGCTCCAAACGGAACCGCCGAGGCCATATGGGCTCTCATTCGCGATACGCACCGCCTCATCGTCGGTGCAGTACGGAATGACAGACAGAACGGGTCCGAAGATTTCCTCCTGTGCGATCGTGTACGTGTTGTCGACGTCAGCAAAAATCGTCGGCGCTATGAAGTAGCCGCGGTCGAGTCCGTGAGGGCGACCACCACCCGTCGTCAACCGTGCTCCCTGAGCGATTCCTTGGGCGATGTACCCTTCGACCCGGTCGAATTGCCGCTGTGAAACGAGCGGGCCGACCACAGTAGCAGGGTCGAGAGGATCACCGATCGGCAATGCACTCACGAAGGAGGAGAGGGTCTCGACGATCTCGTCATACCTGCTTCTCGGCGCAATGATTCGTGTGGCGATGTTGCACGTCTGCCCGTTGTTGAGCAGCGTGGCTTGGAAGAAGGATTCAAGATTGCCCGCAATGTCGGCATCGTCGAGAAGAATCGCCGCCGATTTTCCGCCCAATTCGAGCGTGACAGGGCGGATCAGCCGCCCGCATACTGCTCCGATGGATCGCCCAGCAGCCGTCGAACCGGTGAATGAGACCTTGTCTACGCCAGGATGAGCGACCAGGTAGGCGCCCACCTCGCGGCCGCCCTGCACGACGTTGAGAACTCCCGGAGGGAAACCCGCCTCGATCGCGGCCTCGGCCATCAGATAAGAGTCGAGCGTGGTCTCCGGGGAAGGCTTGTGAACGATGGTGCATCCCGCAGCGAGGGCGGGAGCGATCTTAAGGAATGCCAAAGCCTGCGGGAAGTTCCAGGGCACGATCGCGGCGACGACACCGATCGGCTCGCGCCGAACCGCCGTGATATCGCCGAACACCGAGCTGCGCCGCTCTTCCGGGTCTTGAGCAGTGGCCAGTCCTGCGTAGTAACGCAACAACATCGGCGGAAAGAGCTGCTCGAAGCCCTCTGAGATCTGCAACGGCATACCGTTCTGGCTGCTGATGGCCCGAGCGATTTCGGGTACCCGAGCCTGAAGCGTGTCGGCAAATCGTTCGATGACCTCACCACGTTTTTCTGCGGTCCAGGTCGACCAACCGGTCGGGTCATCGAACGCGGAACGCGCCGCGGCGACAGCCCGGTCGATATCTGCATTCTGCGCTTCGGGAACGATGCCAATGGCCTCCTCCGTCGTCGGCGAAATCATCGTGTACGTCGTGTCGGAGCTCGGGGAGACCCAGTCCCCGCCAATGTAGAAACTCGTGCGGCTTTGCATGTCTTTCTCTTTTCTTTACGAAGCTTTGGGGCTAGTTCTGTTGGTCTGGTGTTTGAACGGTCAGTCCATCGAGTTCGGGAACAAGCTGTATCTGGCACGACAGCCTCGAACAGGGCCGTGCGTCTTCCAAGAACTCAACGAGCTCGGACTCGGTCGGGTCGGGCTCCGGCAGCGCTGCGAACCACTCAGGGTCGACGTAGACGTGGCAGGTTGCACACGAGCATCCGCCGCCGCACTCTGCGATGATGCCGCCGACGTTGTTCATCACGGCTGCTTCCATGACTGTTCCCCGAGGCTCCACAGAGACCGTATTCTCCTGACCGGCCGGGTCTCGGAAAGTGATCTGAATTTTGTCTGTCATGCGATGGCTCGATTCATGAGTGTCTTGAGGGGAATTAGCGCGTCTCCGAGCAGATCCGGATGCACGACTGTCGCATCGGCGATGAACCGCTTTCCCGCGATGAAGTCACCGGGCGAGTTCATCGCCTCGACAGCAACGACGTGGTCGGCGTCATCGAGGTGGTAGACAGCGAACCGTGCTGCTCCGAGGTCGCCGCGCACAACAGCCTTCTGGCCTAGAGCCGGGAGCCCCGCGATCTGCAGTTTCAGGTCGAATTGATCCGACCAGAACCAGGGGATCTCAGGCGCCGGGGCGGGCAGGTTCAGAAAGTCAGCGACAACCTGCCTCGCTTGCTCAGTGGCGCTCGGGATGCTTTCGAGACGGAACAGGCCGCTGAACGGAGCCAATGGGCGCATCGTCATATCGCCGATTGCGTACACAGACCGCGCAGAAGTGCGCCCGTGATCGTCGACGACAACACCTCCCTCACACAGCAAGCCGGCCTCGACGGCCAACTCGGTGCGCGCGCGAGCTCCGACTCCGATGACGGCAAGGTCGCACGCGAGTTCTTCACCGTTGATGCGCACAGCAGCCAGTTCGCCGTTCTGCCCTTCGACGAAACCCTCTACGACGGCGTCGAGAATGATGGTGGTACCCCGAGACCGGTGGTACTCGGTGAGCCACTGCGCCATGTCGGATCCGGCAGATCGACCCAGCGCTCGGGAGGAGCCTTCGACGATGGTCACCTCGGCACCACGACTCCGCGCGAGCGCGGCGACCTCGAGCCCGATGTACCCCGCACCGACAATGACAAGGTGCGCGCCTGGGCAGAGCCGGCTGTTGAGCCACCGAGCATCGCCGAGGTTTCGAAGTGTACGAACCTGGGCAGAATCGGCTCCGGGAAGCGGAAGCGTGATTGCTCTCGCGCCCGTCGCGAGCACTAGCGCGTCGTAGGCGAGAACATCGCCAGAGTCCAGCGTCACCGACGAGGTCTTTGCATCGAAGCCCTGCACCGTTGTTCCCAAGCGAAGGTCGATGTTCTGAATTTCGTAGAACTCGGCCTCCCTGAGAAGCTCGGGCGTGGCCGCTGTGGCAACGGTCGACGGCTTGGAAAGAGGCGGGCGATGGTACGGCTGATCGGATTCCGCACTCAGAAGCGTTATGCGGCCGGCGTAGCCGTGCTGCCGGAGCAGCGCGGTCACGGCGGTTCCGCCGTGACCCGCGCCGACGACTATGACGTGCCGACGTTCAGCAGACATGACCTCACGCCTTCGTGATCTTCATCTGCTGGGTCTTGAGTCCGGAGAGGAAGTTGGCCGCGACATACTTGCCGTGGTCTTCCAATTCGAACTTCTTCACCTTGGGCAACAACTCCTCGAGAAGGATGCGCATCTCGAGCTTGGCCACGTGCTGCCCGATGCACATGTGCGGTCCGAATCCGAAAGCGAGGTGACGGTTGGGTCGACGTGTGATGTCAAAGGCGTCCGGGTTTTCGAAGACCTCGGCGTCGCGGTTCGCAGAAGGATAAAGCAGCATGACACTGTCTCCCTCTTTCAGGTCACGGTCGTGAAACTGCGTGTCTTCACTGACGATGCGACGGAAATGCTTGACCGGAGACACGTACCGTACGGCCTCCTCGACCACCGAGGGAACCAGCGCCATATTCGAACGCACGAGGTCGAGCTGGTCAGGAAAGCGCGCGAAGGCACTGAGTGCACCCGACATGGTCGACGAGGTTGTGTCGTGCCCGGCCGTCGCAATGGCAATGTAATAGCCGTTGACGAACGATTCCGGCAGATACTCTCCGTCGACCTTCGCGTTGGCGATCAATGACGACAGATCGTCTCTCGGGTTCAGCCGGCGGTCGGCCGACAGCCGACTGAAGTAGCCGAAGAAGTCGGCGATCGCTTCGCGGAACATCCGTGCCGCGACGTCTGGCTCGAGAGCGACCTCTTCACGCTGAACCTCGGGATCGGTCGTACCGAAGAGCTCCTGAGTCAGTGCGAGCATCAGCGGTTCGTCTTCCGGCGGAACGCCGAAGAGAGACATGATCACGCGCAAGGGGTACTTGAGCGTGAAATCCTTGACGATGTCGACCGTGCCGTCTATCGCGAGAAGCCGCTCGACCGAATCCTTCGCGAGCGCCCGGATCTCATCTTCGCGTTTGCGCACCGATGCCGGCAAAAACCAGTCGCTCGTGACGTTCTTGATCTTGGTGTGCTCGGGCGCATCCATGTACGCCAAAGTGTCGAGCGTGCGTGCGTCGCCCCGCATCAGCGTGAAAAATGCGCTGCTTGCCGTGTCGTTGACGAACGGTTCATCCCGACCGCTCGTAAAGATCTGAGGCTTGCGCTCGATCTCGATGATGTCTTTGTGCGTTGTGGCGAGCCAGATCGGGTCGAAGCCTTCGACGTGAGCCGAGCCGAACGGGTTGTTCTCGCGGAGCCATTTGAACGCGGGGTAGGTGATGTTCTCTTCATCGGTGTAGCTCAGGGGCAGAACTGCGGCCGCCGCGATGTCATCGGGGATACGGGCGTCAGTTGTTCGGGTAGTCATCGAATCTTCCTTGTCTATGAGATTGTGTGGTTTATCGAGAGGAACGGCACTGTTGCGGTTCAGACCGCACTGACGGAGACCCTCGGTACCGCTGCCGCCTCATCTGCTGCGTCGAGAATGAAAGCCGCTCCTCGCTCGCCGATCATGATCGTCGGTGCATTCGTATTTCCCGAAGTGATACGCGGCATGACCGAGGCGTCGACCACGCGCAGCCCCCGAATGCCGTGAACTCGAAGCTCCGGGTCGACGACGCCATCATCGGGCGTTCCGATCCGCGCCGTGCAGCTGGCGTGGTACATGTGCTGCGTCTCGGCTCGGATCCAGTCTTTGAGGTTGTCTGCACCGACTCCCCGACCGGGGTTCACCCGCTCGCCCAGCGCTTTCGCGAGGGGGCCGCCCGCAGTGATTCGGTCGACGAGCCCGATTGCGCGAACGACCGCATCCACTTCACGCTCCTCGCTGAGGAGGTTCGAGACGATTCTGGGCGCATCGGATGGGTCGGCGGAACGAAGGCGCACCGACCCCCGAGAGGTGGGTCTGTTGTACGACAAGGCGATGGTGAGACCGCTCGTCGTGGGGCGGCGCCAGCCGTGCTCCCAGAAGTAGCCAGGAACGAAGACCATCTGGAAGTCGGCCGAGTCAAGACTCTCATCCGACTTCCACAGCACGGCTGCCTCTGCTGCGGCCGAGCTGATTTTTCCAGACCCATCGGCCATCCACTGCTCGAACAGCGCCGGATCGGCCAGATCGGAGAGCGTATCGCCCTGGTCGGTGTCCCAGTGCAAGATGGTGAGCGGATGATCTTGCAGGTGCTGGCCGACGTTGGGCGAATCGATGAGAACAGGAATGCCCACCTCTGCGAGGTGTTCGGCGGGGCCGATGCCAGACAGCATCAATATCTGAGGGGTGTTATAGGCGCCAGCGCTGAGGATGACCTCGCGTTCGACGCTGACGGTGTGAAGCGCACCCTCGTGCTCGTACACGACGCCGACAGCCGCGCCGTCGTCGACGACCACACGATGCACCGTCGCATGAGTGATGAGTGTGACCTGGGGCCGCTCGAGCGCGGGGCGCAAGAAAGCATCGGCTGCCGAGCAACGGCGGCCGTCTTTAGCCGTCAGTTGGAAGAGTCCGACTCCTTCTTGTTCAGCACCGTTGAAATCAGGATTACGTTCGATGCCTGCTTCGACGGCCGACTCGATGAACGCGTCGGCGTGGGGAGACAGCCAGCGGCGCGCTGTGACGTTCAAGCCGCCTTCGTTGCCGTGAAAGCTGTCGACGAACTCTGCGTTGTTCTCCGATGCCGTGAAGTGGGGCAGCACATCGTCGTACGACCAGCCTGTTGCACCATACTCACTCGACCAGCCGTCGAAGTCGGCGCGCGAGCCGCGCATGTAGATCATGGCGTTCATCGAGGATGAACCTCCGAGCATTTTTCCTCGCGGGAGAAAAACGCGCCGACCGAAAAGCCCCGGTTCGGGTTCGGAGTTGTAGTTCCAGTCGTGCGGGCCCTGAAACAGACCCGCAAAGAGAGCTGGGGCTTTCACGAACACGTCATCGTCAGCACCGCCAGCTTCAAGTACGAGCACAGTATGGCCCGCAGCGCTGAGTCGATCCGCGACCACGCATCCGGCAGATCCGGCTCCGACAACGATGAACTCGAAACTCTCCATGATTCTCTCCCTTGAGACACACGTGCATTATGAAGCTGCACTGGGTCACCAGTCTTGGTTGCTCATCCACGTGGAGGAAGAACCAAAGGGGCATCGTCCGATGCTCGACCGGCATCAGACGACGCGCCGCGGGCGCGGCCGGGTTTCTCGCCCCACCCAGAGCGCGCGACAGAAGGGGGCGCCGCTACCCGAGCTGGTAGCGGCGCCCTCTTCTGCTTTTCGGTGGTGCTGGTGATCAGGAGGTGATCAGGACATGAAGCCGCCGCCGTTGACGCCGACGGTCTGGCCGGTGATGTAGGCGGCCCCTTCGGAGGCCAAGAAGGTAGCCGTCGCCGCCACCTCCTGTGGCTCTCCCAGCCGGCCGACGGGAATGTTCAGTAATGCCTCGGCGGTCAGCTCAGGAGCCTGGCTGTTGGCCAACGGTGTCGAAATGCGACCCGGAGCTATGGCGTTCACCGTGATACCGAACGGCGCAAGTTCGCCAGCCGACATTCGGGTCAGGCCGATCAGGCCGGCGCTACGCGCTATTATTCGCCCGCAGAACCTCTTTGAGCACTTTCCCGGTTGTGTTGCGCGGGAGCCCGTCGACGAATCTGAGCTCGAGAGGGAGCTTGTACCGGGCGAGATGCTGGGCGCCGAAGTCGCGCAACTCCGCGAGCGTGAGGCTCGTGCCTGGTGCAAGCGCGACGATGGCGACCACGCGTTCGTCCCACCGTTCATCCGGTGCGCCGATCACTGCGACCTCGGCCACCGACGCATGATCGTAGAGCACGCTTTCGACCTCGGCCGGATAAATGTTCTCGCCGCCGCTGATGATCATGTCTTTGAGGCGATCGCAGATGTAATAGAAGCCGTCGTCGTCTTTGTAGGCGACGTCGCCGGTGCGGAACCATCCGTCGACGCCGAACGCTTCTGCCGTCGCATCGGGCCTGTTCCAGTAGCCCGGGCTCACGGTATCGCCGCGAACACAGAGTTCACCGGGCGCGCCGACGGCATCGAGCACGTTGCCGTCGAAGTCGATCAGTCGAACCTCGTTGAGCATTCCCGCGACGCCGCAGGAACCCAACTTGGTCAGGGCGAGTTCGGTGCTGAGGAAAGTCGCGCCGGTGGCGACCTCGGTGAGGCCCCAGCACTGGCTGACGGGAATTCCGCGCTCGCCATAGAGTCGCAGCAACGGTTCCGGCACGGGGGCACCGCCCGCGACGATGATGCGCACCGTGCTCAGGTTCGCTTCAAGAAAGCGCGGGTTCTGGCTGGCGAACAGCATCATCGCCGGCACACAGAAGAGAGACGTGATCTCGTATTCCTCAATGGCGGCCAGAAACTCGTCGGGGCGGAATTGGTCTTGCAAGACGACGTGGCCGCCCGCCATCAGAGTAGGCAGGGTGATGACGCAGAGGCCGCCGGAGTGGAACAGCGGGGCGGAGGTCAGCGTCACGTCATCGGCGTTGTAGTTCACCGCGAGCATCCAGTTGACGTTGTTCGCCCAGAAATTGCGGTGCGTGAGAAT
>JAODBB010000208.1 GCA_025463745.1 Subtercola sp. | reverse complement strand
TGATCGCCGTCAGCGAGGCGTTCGTGCTCGGCGAGAAGCTGGGCCTCTCGCACCAGGCACTCTTCGACGTCGCGTCGAACGCATCCGGCCAGTGCTGGGCGCTCACCACGAACTGCCCGGTTCCCGGACCCGTGCCGACGAGCCCCGCCAATCGCGACTACCAGCCGGGGTTCGCCGGTGCGCTGATGGCGAAAGATCTCGGCTTGGCGGCCCAGGCCTTCGAGTCCACTGGACTGGATGCTCCGATCGGCACCCTCGCGAACGAGATCTACCAGCGTTTCGCGGCCGGTGCGGGCGCGAGTGCCGACTTCTCGGGCATCATCAACGACATCCGTGAGCGCAGCGACGCGAAGGATGCCGCATGACCGAGTACGAGAACATCCTGGTCGAACAGCGCGACAGGGTCGGCATCATCACGTTGAACCGCCCGAAGGCGCTGAACGCGTTGAACAACGCCCTCATGATCGAAGTGGTCGAGGCAGCGCTCGGCTTCGACGCCGACCCCGGAGTGGGTGCGATCGTGCTGACCGGCTCGGAACGGGCGTTCGCGGCCGGTGCCGACATCAAAGAGATGTCGGCCCTCAGCTACGTCGACGTCGCCGGCCAGAACTTTTTCGCCGGCTGGGACGCCTTCGCGAACGTACGCACTCCCACCATTGCGGCCGTCGCCGGGTATGCCCTCGGCGGAGGCTGTGAGGTGGCGATGATGTGCGACTTCATCATCGCGGCCGATACCGCGAAGTTCGGCCAACCGGAGGTGAATCTCGGCGTCATCCCGGGCATCGGCGGAACACAGCGGCTGACCCGCGCCATCGGCAAGGCGAAGGCGATGGAGCTCATTCTGACGGGCCGCACCATGGGGGCGGTCGAGGCCGAAGCCTCCGGGCTCGTCGCTCGCGTCGTGCCGGCCGCCGAGCTGCTCGAGAGTGCCATCGCCACGGCGACGACGATCGCGAGTCTGTCGCTGCCGGTCATCCGTGCCGCCAAGGAGGCGGTCAAGGTCGCCTTCGAGACGTCGCTGGCCGAGGGCATTCGCTTCGAGCGCCGAACCTTTCACGCCACGTTCGCGCTGAACGACCAGACCGAAGGGATGCTGGCCTTCACCGAAAAGCGAAAACCAGACTTCACCAACAGCTGATCAGTTCCGCCCGCTCAGAGAAAGAATTGCCATGCCCGTAGTGCGTTCGTACGAAGAATCTGCAGTAGTGGTTGCCGGTGCGTCGACCGGGGTCGGTTATGCCTCCGCACTGACGTTCATCGACGCGGGTGTGAGGCGGCTTGCTCTGCTCTCTCGTTCGGAAGAGCGGGGCATCGCCGCTCGCGATCGGATCCGTGAGCGTCACCCAGATGCCACGGTCGAATTCGTGCAAGTCGATGTCGACGATGTCGAGCAGGTGGCCATGGCGATCGATCGCGCCCACGAACTCCTCGGCTCGATCGACGTTCTGGTGAGCTCGGTGACGGCTCAGTACCGGCCGGAATTGCTCTTTCGCATCGACCCGTACGACATTGCTCGCATTCTGAACGGCCAGGCCCTGCCGCCGATGTTTCTGACCCGCTCCGTACTCCCTCTCATGCGGGAACAGGGCGGGGGAAGCATCGTCTTGGTCGCATCTGACGCGGCGAAGGTCGCAACGCCTGGCGAAACGGTGCTGGGGGCGGCGATGGCCGCAATCGTGACCTTTGCGCGCACCGTCGCAATGGAGGCAAAGCGCGACGGAATCCGGGTCAACGCGGTGACGCCCTCGCTGATCGCCGGTACGGCAACAGCCGAACGGGTGCTGAAAGACGGTTTCAGCAAGGCGCTCTTCGAGAAGGCCGCGAAGATGGCCAGCCTCGGTGTAGCCGAAGCGCAAGATCTCGCCGAACTCATCGTCTTTCTCGGCGGACCGGCGGCGGCGAAACTCACCGGGCAGGCCATCAGCGTCAACGGCGGCATCTCCGCCGCCTGAAATGCGTGCCGCCTGAAATGCGTGCCGCTTGAAATGCGTGCCGCCTCAGTGTCGGCTGACTCGACCCGCATCCCATGATCCCAGCACGGTTCGGATGCCCGTGACGAGCGCCAGGGGCTGGTCGAGCATCGGGGCGTGCCCGGTAGTGGGTAGCTCGACGAAGATCCCTCCCGCGTCGACGACCGCGCCTCGTGCCGAAGGGTCGACGACCCCGTTCTCGGCTCGAAAGAAAGCCCAGCGGCAATCCATCGTCGTGAGTTCTGCTGCCATGAGCGCCTCGCTGCTCAAGATTCGGCTGTCGAATTTCCAGGTCCAGCCTTCCGGCCCCTCGACCACGGAATTCGCAGCGATGTACTCGGCCACATAGTCGAGTGAGGGCTGTGGAGGAACGGGGCGGAAACGCGAGATCGCTTCAGTCGCGGTCGAATAGTGGCGTCGCCGGGCCGCGACGAAATCACGTGGCCCCACCGACGTGCTCGATCCGGGCGCACCGACCGGCGAGTCGATGATGATCGCCTCGCTCAGGGGTGAGCGGGGCGATCGGGCGGCGGCAAGCGTAACCAATCCACCGAGGCTGTGTCCGATGACGGTGTACCCGGGAGTGAAGCCCGCGTCGTCGGCGACCGCAAGAGCTTCGGCTGCCCACGCGGCTACGCCGTAGCGCTCGCGATGGTCGCTGTCGCCGTGGCCTGACAGATCGAGCGCGACGACTCGGTTCTCCTGCGCCAGCAGGGGCGCAATGTGGTCCCACCAGCTGGAATGGGCGGCCCCGCCGTGCACAAGCAGAATCTCGCGCGCGCCGCCAGCTCCCCATGAGCGGTAGTGGATGCGCGCACCATTCACGATGATGTCGCGCTCGGTCGGCAGCGTTCCAACGGCGGCGGCGAACCACGCGGGGGTGGCGGAATCGACTTCCAGTGTGGTCTTCATAACGTCATTCCCCGTTTTGATCGAGCGAAGATAGTCGACAGCAGTGGAGACTTTCTTCCCATTATTGACAAACGTCTGCTGGTCACCAATGATAGTTGATGCAGGGGCAGAACCGGGATTCAACGACGATGAGAGGCAGATCGATGGACGAATTGGACTCCGCCGCGTTCTCGGTGCTCGAGGCCATCGCCTCTAACCCGATGGGCTACGCGGCTGACTGGAAGCGCCGCGCCGGGCGCCCTGTCGTCGGGTCGTTTCCGATGAATTTTCCGTCGGAGATCGTGCATGCGGCCGGAGCGCTCCCGGTGATCGTTCAAGAGAGCCGTACTCCCATCACCGAGGGTCGCAGTCTGCTGCCCGAGTTCTACTGCAGCTACACTCGCAGCGTCGCCGACCAAGCGGCGGTGGGCGAGCTCGACGTGTTCGACGCCTTCGTTCTGGCTGATCACTGCGTTCAGCTTCTCGGCGCTGCCGACGTGATCAGATGGGCGAAGCCCGAAACACCGATGCACTTCGCTCAATTCATCAGTTCGATGGACGACCCGTGGAGCGGGGCCCAGGTGAGAGACAAAGTCGCCTCGCTGCGCGTCGAGGTCGAAGAGATCCTCGACGTGACGATCGCCCCGGAAGCGCTGAGTGCGAGCATCCGCGCGTTCAATAAGAACCGGCATCTGCTCAGGCAGTTCTACGAGCTGCGCAAGACCGGGCGGCTGAGGGTGTCAGCGAGCCAGTTGCAGGTGCTCGTGAAGTCGAGCATGGTCATGGAGATCAACGAACACAATGAACTGCTGGAGGGCCTCCTCGCGGGCCTCGATCCGCACAGTCACGCTCCCGACTCCCTCGTGCGGTTGCACCTCTCCGGTCACTTCTGCGCGCCGCCCCGGCCAGAACTGCTCGATCTGATCGAAGAATGCGGCGTGCTCGTCGTCAACGATGATCTGTACCACGGCACTCGCTACATCTCGACGGATGTTCCCGAAGAGGGCGACCCGTTCGATGCCCTCGCGACGTGGTACCTCGACCGCAACATCTCCGCCCCGTGCGGCACGCGAGTGCAGCGCAACGTCGACTGGGACACCTACCTCGTCGACAGTCTCGAGAGCAGCGGTGCCGACGGCGTCATCACGCTCATGGCGAAGTTCTGCGAACCGCTCATGCTGTATTACCCCGAGCTCCGTAAGGCGCTCGACACCCGTGATATCCCCGTGCTGCTCATCGAGACCGAGCACGAAGGCCTCGCCGCTGAATCGGTTCGAACCCGGGTCGAGACCTTCGTCGAACGAATTCGGCGCCAGAAGCTCAAGGTGCCGAGCCTCGCCTGAATCCCGCCCCCCCCTTCGTCACTGATCGATCAGTAAGGACTTTCGCCATGACTTTGGATCTCTCGCTTTCCACACAGCAGTCGCTTTCTACGAGGCAGTCGCTCGACCTGCTGCCCACGCGCCCTCGCTCCCTCGAGACAGTCGACAAATCGAACCGGCTGAAGAGCACCAGCCTGGGCGGCAAGATGGTCGCCGAATACTGGGACAACATCTTCACTGCCAAAGAGCGTGGCAAGCACGTGGTCTGGTACAACGGCACCGCGCTGAATCCGATCTTTCAGGCTGCCGGCCTGGAATGGTGCCACGGTGAGGCGTTCTCGGCCCGACTGGCCGCGATGCACCTCGAAGGGCCGGCTCAGCAGGCCGGCGAGGAGTACGGCTATATCGGTGAGCTCTGCTCGTACGCGCGCACCCATCTCGGTTGCGCGGTGATGACACAGAAGGGCATCACCGAGAAGCAGTCGGGTATCGTCGGCATGGTCGATCAAGACGAGCTCGCTTCGAAGCTGCCGTCACCGGACTTCTTTGTGAACGCCTACGCGGGCTGCAGCACCGGGCAGCAGTGGGATGCGATGACCTACCGGGTCTTCGGCAAAGACTTTCCCATTTTCAATGTGTCGCTGCCGATGATCTGGGGTAACAAGAAAGATTCCGGATACCTGCGTGGAACGGAGTGGGAGAAGACCCCCCTCTATGTAGAGGAGCAACTCAAGAAGCTCATCGAGTTCATCGAGTACCAGACGAAGCGCCCGTTCGATTGGGGCGCCCTCAGTGAGAACATGTCGTACATCAAGCGGGCATCCGAGCTTCGGCTGGAAGCCATGGCGCTGTGCGCCGCTGCACCGACGCCGGCAACGTATTGGGACTGGGTGGCGAGCATCGCTCCGATCAACTTCTTGCCCGCTAACCAGATGCTCGTCGACTACTTCCAGGCGGTGAAAGACGAGATCACCCAGCGCATCGTCGATAACGTCTCTGCCGTGCAGAACGAGCGCTACCGCGTGTACTTCGACGGCATCATGAACTGGAACAAGCTCGGCTTTCTGACCCGCAAGTTCGCGGAATACGATGTCGCCGTGGTCGCCGGCCGCTACACGCACGATTCGTTCTGGCAGGAACCTCAGCTGATCGATCTCGATCGGCCGCTGCTCGGCATGGCCCAGCACTACCTGATCTGCCCGATCAATCACGGGCTGAAGATCATGGAAGAACTGCTCATCAAGCGGTGCGACGAGTTCGGCATCGACGGAATCGCGTTCCACTCCACCCGCACCTGTCGAGCAATGACGAACCCGCAGCACATTCTGGCCAGAACTGCAGAGCGCGACCGCGGTATCAAGACGTTCTCGTTCGAGGGCGACGTCGCCGATGCATCCTTCTACAAAGACGAATCGCTCGAGAGCGGCTTGGTGGCCATGCTCGAGTCGATCGATCAGCAGCGCGCAAAGGTCTGATGATCGTGCCCGACGTGAACCCTGACGAGGGAAACACTGCCGAAGTGAACCCTGACGAGTGGTACGTGATGGGGGTCGACCTCGGGTCGACGACCGCCAAGGCGGTGATCGTCAACAGGGCCGGTGACCTCGTGTCGTCACGAGTAGTGCAGATGGGCGCGGTGAGTCGCGAGGGTGTGCGCGTGGCGATGGCCGCCGTGCTCGACGAGGCGGGGCTGACGCACGCCGACATCGCCCGCACGATCAGCACGGGCTACGGTCGCCGGCTGGTTCCGGGCAGCGACAAGATGTTCACCGAAATCACCTGCCACGCGCGCGGTGCTGCTGCACTGTCTCCCGGAGTTCGTCTGGTGATCGATATCGGCGGTCAAGACAGCAAGGCGATTGCCGTCGACGATGAAGGGCTGGTCGACAGGTTCGCGCTGAACGATCGGTGTGCAAGCGGCACCGGTCGTTTCTTCGACGTGCTCAGCCGCGCCCTCGAGGTAGATCTCGATGAGGTCGCACAGCTCGCCTTGCGCGGCAGTGAAGACCTCGAGGTGAGCAGTATGTGCGCGACGTTCGCCGAAACAGAAGTCATCTCGTTGCTGGCGCAGGGGGCCGATAAGGCCGACATCTCGGCGTCGGTGCATCGGGCGGTGGCCGGGCGCACGCTCGGTCTGATCGCCCAAGTGGGTAAGGCGAGCCCGGTGGTGATGA
>JAODBB010000179.1 GCA_025463745.1 Subtercola sp. | reverse complement strand
CGTCACCGTGGCCGAACCCGCGCGAGACGGGCCAGAAGTCTGAGAACCCAGAGGCCGCGCCCCGACCGTGACTCGCTTCCGCACGCCGAGTGCGGCTGTGCTCGATCCGAGGATTTCAATCACCAGTAGACTCAGCTTCGGCCTTGAGATCAGGCTTGCGTTTCAGCAATTCACAGTGATTCTGTACGGGGGGGGAAGACAATGTCAATATTGCGACCGGAAGACGAGGGCAGCCGAGTTCCGCGCAGCCAACCCACTCGACAGAGAAGCGGGCTGCCTTCGGAACGACGCCGTGGCCGCCGCGCGCTGGCCCTGATCGCAATCCTCGGCATCGCCGCGACGACGGCGATCGGAGTGTCAGTGTCAGCCTCAGCCTCAGCCTCGACCTCAACGGCCCCGTCGACGGCATGCGCGCAGTTCCGGCAGCCCTATGCGGGCGACGCCGCCTATGCGAAGGGCGACAAGGTGACCTTCAACGGCAACGCCTACGTATCGACATTCGCACCGAACTGGTGGTCACCGAGCGCGGCGCCGCAATACTGGAGCGCGACGACCTGCGGCACCAGCACGCCGACACCGACGCCTACACCGACCGCAACACCAACGCCCACGCCCACGCCCACGCCGACCGCAACACCAACACCAACGCCGACGCCCACGCCCACGCCGACCGCTACACCGACCCCCACGCCAACCCCGACACCGACGCCAGACGCGTGCCGACCCTTCGCCCAACCGTATTCCGGCGATCCCGCCTATGCGAAGGGCGACAAGGTGACCTTCAACGGCAGTGCCTATGTATCGACGTTCGCACCGAACTGGTGGTCACCGAGCGCGGCGCCGCAGTACTGGAGCGCGACGACCTGCGGAACCAGCACGTCCGACCCCGCTCCGACTCCCACCCCGACCCCGACTCCCACCCCGACCGGGGATCCCAGCGGCACGCCACCCGCAACGGGAACGGCCAGTGGGCTGGTATTCAGTCCGTACAAAGACATCGCACAAGCCATGTTCTGGAGCACCGGCTACACGATGGGAACGACGGCGGTCGACGGAACACAGACCCCGCTCGTCGGCACCGGTAAGACCCTGCAGTCGACGTTGCCCCAGCTGAACACGATCACGCTGGCCTTCGCCACCGGGGAGTGCGGCTCCGAGAACTGGGCGGGCGTTTCCGGCCAGGCATTCGCCGCCGACAACGTCAGCGGTCTTGACGCGGCCAACTACAACTACATTCTCAGCACCGGTGGCGCAGCAGGCAGCTTCACCTGCTCCTCCGCCGCCGGCATGCAGACCTTCATCGACCGCTACGCGAGCAACAACCTCATCGGCGTCGACTTCGATATCGAACGCGGCCAGTCCGCATCCGACATTCGCAACCTGGTCAACGCCGCTGCGGCCGTACAAGACAGGTATCCGAACCTGCGCTTCTCGTTCACCATCGCGACCCTCGGCGCCTCCGACGGCAGCTACGGAGGCGTGAACCCCACCGGCGACACCGTCGTGAAGACCGTGCTCGCCTCAGGGCTGCGCAACTACACGGTCAACCTCATGGTGATGGACTACGGCCCCGCGTCGTCGTCGGTCTGCGTGATGTCAGGCAGCGTCTGCGACATGGGCAAGTCGGCCATCCAGGCGGTCACGAACCTCCGTCACAGCTACCCGACTGTGCCGCTGAACAAGATCGAGCTCACCCCGATGATCGCCCTCAACGACATCTCCGACGAGGTGTTCACGCTGCAAGACATCGACGAGATGTCGGCCTATGCCGTAACGAACAATCTGGCGGGCCTTCACTACTGGTCCCTCGATCGCGATGTGCCGTGCGGCCAGACCGCACTGTCGAACACCTGCAACTCGACTCCCCAGATTCCCGCGCTCGGCTACACCAAGCAATTCCTCTCAGCGCTCGGGCGGCTCTAGCCGGTTCCGGGGCCCCGCCGGCTCTAGCCGGTTCCGGGGCTCTGCCGGCTCGGGCGTCTGCCGCCGGCTCTAGCCGGTTCCGGGGCTCTGCCGGCTCGGGCGTCTGCCGCCTGTTCCGTGGCCCCGGGCATTCAGTCGGCCCGGATGACCCGCTTGGCCGTCTCGACGAGCTGCGCACGATAGCGGCTCCTGATCTCCGCCTCATCCAGAGGCCCGAAAACCATTCGTACGACCTGCGGCGCAGCGATGAACCAGTACGCCATCGAAATCAGGCTGAGAAAGATCGACTCCGCATCCCGATCCTCACCTTGCGCCGCCTCACGCACCAGCGCGACCCGGTCCTGGTGATATCTCTCCCGCGACTCGAAATCCGGCGCGTCGGCGGGTGCATAGTGCAGCCCCTCCTGCTCATACAGGCGAACGACCTCCGGATGCTCGCACAGAAAGTCGAAGAGCTCCCCGACGTATCCCGGCACATCCTCGCTGCGCACGACAACCTGTCTCGCAAGCTCGCCAAGGCGCGCCTCGAGCACGGCGGCGAACAGATCTTCCTTGTTGCCGAAGTAGGTGTAGATCGAGGCCTTGTTCACTCCGGCACGGTCAGCGATCTTGTCGATGCGTGCCCCGCCGATCCCGTTCTCCGCGAACTCGATCCCACTCGCCTCGAGCAACAGCTTGGCGCTCTCCGCGCTGTCATATCGTCTGGCCATGGCGAAGTATGCTCCCGATCTTTCCGAATCGACTCTATCGTGCTACTATATAACTAAACGTTTATTTCTATTGAGTTTAGGAGCTCTGCCATGAACGACATCACCACAACCATTCCCACCATCGAGCGCGAAGACCTCGTCATCCTGCGCCTGACCACACCCGATCTGCACTCGACCCGCGCCGCCGCCGAGGCGTTCGAAGGCGACTTCGTCGGCTTCCTGCAGCAGAACGGGCTCGGTTCACCGAGCTATTTCGCCGGCACCCTCATCGACGGCAAAGCACCCAACCGTGCGGTGCTGGCCTACGACGTCGACGGGCAGCCGACCGAGCGCATCTGGAATTACTCCCGCGAGACCAACGGTTCTATCGCCTACAAGTTCCGTAACGACAACTCGTCGCACGGCTACACCACCGTCGCCGAGTAATCCGTTTCTCGCCACTCTGCCGACCCGCGCGTCTCCTGCCTGGGCGCTAGATCCCACCTTGTGAGCCCGCTGCGCCGAATTGAGGTCGCCACACCGGCCTCAATTCGGCGCAGTCGACTCACTCAATTGTCGCGAAGAGGGGCCGCCGCTAGCGGCATTCGGCCGGAACACGATCTATCGAGAATTCGAATGTTTCGCCGCGAACCCGCCGGCAGAACCTACGATCGTCAGCGTGCACGCTGGGGCGAGCGTGCCGTCGCTCCCAGAAACGGCCCCAGGGAAATCACGATGAACACTTCGAGCGACGCAGTGCGTGCGGCATCAGCACCCTGGTGGGCGAAAGTGTTGAGGCGACTCAAGATCGACATGCCGCTCGGGCTCGCCCAGCCCCGGCTCTGGCGATGTGCGGTCGCGACTATCGTTGCGGTCGTTCTGTCGCTGGCAGCGTGCGCCATCCTGGTACGGATTGGCACGGCGGTGTGGCCGTCGACGACCGGATATGACCATTTTCGCTTCGCCGACTACGCCAAGCTGACGATTATCGGGGTGGTGTTGGCGTGCCTGGCGTGGCCGATCGTGTGTCTGCTTAGTACGCGAGCACGCTGGCTGTTCTTCAGGCTCACGATTGTCGTCACGGTCGTCGGCCTGGCTCCCGACGCGTGGATCGTTTACAAAGGTCAGCCGATTGAGGCCGTAGCGGTTCTCGTCGCCATGCACATCGCTCTGGCGCTCCTCACCTACCCGTCGCTTGTTCTCGTTGCACCTCAGCCGAAGCGTCGACACTGACATCGGGCTGAGAGTGATTCGGCAAGGTAAGCCTCGCCAAGCTGGCCGAGCAGTATTGAACGTGCTTATGGTGTGCACATGACTACTGGATCAGATTCTTCGGCGCATCTGCGCGTCGAGCCACATGCCGGCAGCCTGGCCGGGCGCCTGAATTGGCTACGCGCGGGCGTTCTCGGTGCGAATGACGGAATCGTCTCGGTGGCAGCGATCGTGGTCGGTGTCGCCAGCGCTCATGCCCCGACCGCCGCGCTCGTCGCGGCGGGTTCGGCGGCGCTCGTCGGCGGCGCCATCTCGATGGCGCTCGGCGAGTACGTGTCGGTCAGCAGCCAGCGCGATTCGCAGAAGGCCCTCATCGAGAAGGAACGCGCTGAGCTGCACGAAGATCCGGCCGGCGAGCTGGATGAACTGACCGGCCTCTATCACGATCAGGGCCTCTCACCGCAGACCGCCCGGCAGGTCGCGATCGAACTCACTGAGAACGATGCGCTGAAGGCCCACCTGGCCATGGAGCTGAACCTCGACGCAGACGACGTCGTCAGTCCGTGGGCTGCGGCCGGAGCATCCGCTCTGTCGTTCATCGTTGGCGGCATTCTGCCGCTGCTGGCCATCTTGTTGCCACCCGACACAGTGCGAGTGCCCATCACATTCGCGGTCGTCCTCGTCGCCCTCGCCGCGACAGGAGTCACGGGAGCCGTACTCGGCGGGAGCCGCGTCGTACGGGCGACCCTGCGCGTGGTGATCGGGGGGGCCCTCGCGCTGGTCGCGACGTTCGTCATCGGTTCGCTGCTCGGTACCTCCGGCATCGCCTGAGTGGCCGGCTAGCTCCGTGTCGAAGATCCTCGTCGTCGAAGACGATCCGGCCATGGGCGCCCTGATCGAGCGCGGTCTGCAGGGCGAAGGTCACTCGGTGACTCTTGTCGACAACGGCGTCGACGCCCTGATCGCAATCACCAACGACCACTTCTCGGCGGCTGCGATCGACGTGATGCTGCCGCGGATGACCGGATTCGAGCTATGCCGTCGAATCAGAGAATCCGGCAACACCCTGCCGATCATCCTGCTCACGGCACGCGATGCGATCGAAGACCGCGTGACCGGGCTCGACCTCGGGGCTGACGATTACCTGACGAAACCGTTCGCGTTCGCCGAGCTGAACGCGCGCATCCGAGCGCACCTTCGGCGCGAGAACACCCTTGCCTCCTCCGTGCTGAGTATCGGTGACGTGATCATCGACCCGACGGTCGTGCGAGCGAGCGTACAGGGTAAGGCCATGTCGCTGAGCGTGAAAGAATTCGCGCTGTTGCGGTTGCTGGCGTCGAGGCCAGGGCGTGTGTTCTCCCGCTCTGAGATCCTCGACGAAGTCTGGGGGTCGTCGCAACTGTTCGAGAGCACACTCGTCGACCAGTACGTCAGCTACCTGCGCAAGAAGCTCGCCGCGACGCGAGCACGTGTCTCGATCACGACGGTCAGGGGCGCCGGTTACCGCATCCGTGAAATGCCGGCAGCAGGTCAGCAGTGATGCGTTCGCTCTCGATCAGGCTGCGCATCACCATCGGCAGCGCGCTCGTCGCTGCCGCGTTACTGACACTGGTGGGCGTTGCCGTTCACTTTCAGATCATGAACATCACGGCCGGATCCGATCAGACGCTCGCCACCAGCGACCTCGAATCATACATTTCAGACCTCCGAAACAATGCGAATGAGACACCCGACAAGCCTGCCGTGGGCATTCTTGTACTCATCAAAGACCCCGCAGGGGCCTTCCGGGTCGACACGGTTCCGGCCGAGGTACGAACCGCGCTCCAGACGCATCCCTCCGGCGACGACACGTTCGTCGTGAACGAACCTGATGGAAAGTACACCGTCGTCGGGCGCAGCATCGCCACAACCACGGGCGTCTGGCAGCTGTGGGCCGTGCGAAGCGGGGCCACCAGCGAGCTCACGGTCACGGCCGTCGACCGCGCACTCATGGTGGGGCTTGCAGCGATTCTCGTTCTCTTCACTTTCGCAGCGTGGCTGCTGACGACTCTCGCCTTGCGCCCGGTCGGCCGGATGCGGCAAACCGCCGAAACGCTCAGTGAGAGGCCCGGCGACGCCGAGCTACCGGTCGGGCCTGCCCACGACGAACTCTCGGCGCTCGCCACAACACTGAATTCATTCATCCGGCGGATGAGAAACACCGCGCACCGCGAACGGCAGATGGTCTCCGATGCCAGCCACGAGTTGCGAACCCCCATCGCGGTGATGTCGACCCAGCTCGAACTCGCCCATACCTCTTTCGGCGACGCAGCTGCGCTCGAAGAGGAGATCATCGCCGCCCAGGCCTCCCTCTCGCGATTGGCTTCGCTCGCCGACAACCTGCTCGAACTCTCCCGGCTCGAGGCAGCCTCCGAAACGAGACAGCCGCACTACGAGTCGGCGACGGCGGTCGAACTCGTCACCGAGTTGATGGAGGCCATCGACCGAGCACGGATGCTCGCGGGCGCCGACCACGCGAGCATCCAGTTCGACGCGTCAGTCACCTCTCAAGACCAGAAGTATCTGCTCTCGGCCGCCGCCTTCGGCCGAGTGCTCGACAACCTGCTCGTCAACGCAGTGAACGCGTCTGGCGGTGCGGGCGAGATCACCGTCACACTGAGTCAGTCGGCAACCGCGCTGAACATCCTGGTGACCGACGACGGCACCGGCATGCCCGAGGAGTTCCTCCCCCACGCCTTCGAACGATTTTCGCAACCAGAAGCGGCCAGAGCGCCGGGGCACAGCGGAAGCGGCCTCGGTCTCGCCCTCGTACACGCCGTCATCACCCGAGCCGAAGGCACAGTGACCCTGGTCAACCGGAGCCCCCATGGCCTGGATGTCTCGATTCTGATTCCGAACATATGACATCTCGAACACGGTTCATAAGCGCTGCACACCACTCACTCGACCGATTTCGCCACACTCAACAGTAAGAACCGCTTACTAACGTGCGGTCGATGAGCTGAGAAGGGCAGAAACGGGTGACCAACACGACGCAACGCCCTCGCACCCCGAACCGAAAACGAAGCAGCACACAGACGAACCGCGAAACCCTCGTGGCCACCCGGGAACGCGCGCGCAACTACCGCAGCCGCGCCCGCTCGGCCGACCTGATGGGTATTCTGTGCTGGGTTTCTGTCGCAGTCTCGATTGCGCTCTACCTCGCCTACAGCGGCGCAAGCCAGTTCACCGACCCGGGTGGCATGGTCACCGCCGTCGGCATCGTCACAGGCCTGGCCGGCACCGACCTGATCCTGCTCATGCTGGTGCTCGCCGCGCGCATCCCCTGGATCGACCACACCGTCGGCCAAGATCGGGCGATCGCATTGCACCGGCGCCTCGGCAAGCCTGCGCTCTACCTGATTCTGGCGCACGCCGTGCTGCTGACGATCGGCTACTCGATCAGCGACGGAACGAACGTCATCGCCGAGACGATCAGCTTCTTCGGGCTCGGCAGCGACATGATCCTCGGGTACGTCGGCCTCGGCCTGCTCGTGCTCGTCGTCATAACGTCGGTGATCACGGTGCGCCGCCACTTCGCATACGAAGCCTGGCATTTGATCCACCTGCTCAGCTATGTCGCGGTGCTTGTCGCTCTGCCCCACCAGCTCTCGATCGGTGGTGTGCTGGCCGACGGAACACTTCAGCGGGTCTATTGGATCGCTCTGTATGTCGCCGCCTTCGGCTCGATCCTGGTGTTCCGTTTCGCCGTGCCTCTTGTCAGAACGTTCCGGCACCGGTTACGCGTCGAACACATCGAAACGATCGCCCCCGGTGTCTTTTCGATCCGATTGCACGGCTCCGATCTTCGCCGTCTCGGTGCGGAAGGCGGTCAATATGCCATCTGGCGATTCTGGTCGTGGCGCACCTGGTGGCACGCGCACCCCATTTCGTTTTCGGCGATGCCCACCGACCGAACAATCCGGCTCACTGTGCGAGAACTGGGGCGGGGCACAACTCGCATCAGCCGCCTCAGAGCCGGCACCTTCGTCTCCATCGAAGGCCCCTATGGCATCTTCGTCGACCAAGCCAGAACCGCTCCGTACCTCTCGGTCATCGCCGCGGGCATCGGCGTCACCCCGATCAGAGCAATGCTCGAACACGCCCACCTGCGGCCCGGCGAAGCGACGATTCTGCTGCGCGGCACAGACCAGAGCGAAGCCTACCTCTGGCACGAAATCGGCCAGATCGCCCAGAACACCAGTGCCAGCGCATTCTCGATGCTCGGGCCCCGGCCGCGCCATGTTTCCACCTGGATGTCGGCCCACGCGCTCGAGCATGGCATCACCCTGGAATCGACGTTCCCGCATCTGCACGACTCCGACCTTTTCATCTGCGGGCCCACAGCGTGGGCCGACGAGGTGGTGGCGGATGCCCGTGACGCAGGTCTGCCCGAACACCGCATTCACATCGAACGGTTCGACTCATGAGGCAGGTCGTGTATGAGGCGATTCCCACTAGGAGGCGGTTCCCATTATGAGGAAGCGAGCCATCGCCGCAAGCATCGTCTCGTCTTCGGTCGTCGTTCTGGTCGGCTGGCAGATCGGCACCCACACTCAAGCTGCCGAATCGTCGGCCACTCTTGCGATTCCCGCGCCGACACCTTCGTCACGTGCATCCGCGAGCCCATCGGCGACGCCGGCACCGTTAGCGACGCCGGCACCGCCGGCCACCTCAACGACCGCCCCCGCCCCATCACCGAACGCCCCTGCCACCACCAACACCTTCACCGGATCGGTGGCGAGCACGCGATACGGCAACGTGCAGGTTCAGATTACCGTCAGCGGCGGAAAAATCAGCGATGTCACGGCGCTGCAGCTCACGAACGACGACAGCAGGTCGGCTCAGATCAGCAACAGGGCCGCGCCGATTCTGCGGCAGGAAGTGCTCGCCGCGCAGTCTGCCAACGTCGACTCCGTCAGCGGCGCAACCTACACGAGCGACGGATACCTGAAGTCGCTTCAGTCGGCCCTCGACCAGGCCGGGCTCTGATGCCGATTCACACGTTCGAGACGATGGGCACCGTCGCGAGCATTCGCACGCGTACCGCCACCCGGCCGGCGTCGCTGAACCGCTTAGAGAGCGTATTTCGGCGCTACGACGAAACCTTCAGCCTCTACAGACCCGCATCTGAGCTCAGCCGCATCGCGAGACGCGAACACGAACTCATGAATTCGACGGCAGGGGTGCGTGCTGCGTACGCCGAGGCCGTGGAATGGCGCAACCTGACGGCTGGCGATTTCACACCGCATCGCCCTGATGGAATCATCGATCTCTCTGGCATCGTCAAAGCCCTCTCGATGAACGAGGCGGCCACACTGCTCGACCGGATGAGCCCAGAAGGCTGGCTTCTCGACGTAGGCGGCGACATTCTCAGCTCGCCCAGCTTCGACGAGCCCTGGCATATCGGTATCGTCGACCCGGCCGATCGAACCGGACTCTTGTGCTCGGTTCTCCTCGAAGCGCCCTGGCGAGCCGTCGCGACATCGGGAACCGCGGAGCGCGGCGAACACGTCTGGCGCACAGATGCGACGGGCGACTTCACCCAGGTCACCGTAGTGGCCGGTGACATCGTCACTGCCGATGTGCTGGCCACGGCCATCCTTTCGGGCGGCAGAGCTCGACTCGACGCCGCGACCGCCGACTACGCCATCGACGTCATCACCGTCGGCCGAGCCGGCGAGCTTCTGACCACGCCACGACTTAGAAGCGTATTAGCCGCCAGCTGAGTCAGCGGCTGATCAGTGGCTGATCAGCGGCTCGGACCGCCTGCCTCCGGCGCTGAGGCAACCGTACCGATCGTGATGTCGTCGAGAGTAGGCAGGGCGTTCGTGAGCTCGTGACGGGCGTGGCGCACGACCGTCTCTGCCGACGAGAGCGGCACGTCGTCGAGACGAAGAGTTGCCGCGCCGTGCAGTCGATGACCGACCCAGCGCAGTTGCAGTCGTGGCACCGCGAGAACTCCGGGCGTACGGAGCAGCGCTGCTTCTGCGCGGTCGAGCAGGGCGGGATCGATGCCATCCATCAACCGTCGGCCGATGCTGCGCACGGTGCCCCAGAGCAGAATCAGAATCGAGACGGCGATGAGCAAGCCGACGATCGGATCGGCGAGCGGGAAGCCGAGAAGCACTCCGACAGCGCCGATGATCACCGAGAGCGAGGTGAAGCCGTCGATTCGCGCATGCACGCCATCAGCGACTAAGGCCGCAGACCCGATCTGCCGGCCCACGCGCATCCGATAGACCGCAACGGCCTCGTTGCCGGCGAATCCGATCGCACCCGCCACCATGACCCAGCCGAGGTTGGTGATCGACATCGGGTGAAAGAAGCGGCCGATGGCTTCGGCGCCCGCGACGATCGCCGAAAGTGCGACGACGGCGACAATGAACAGACCGGCGAGGTCTTCGGCCCGGCCGAGGCCGAACGTATAGCGCCGTGTCGCTGCCCGTCGCGCCAGAACAAATGCAATCCAGAGCGGGATCGCCGTGAGGGCGTCAGAGAAGTTGTGAATGGTATCGGCGAGCAGTGCGACCGATCCGCTGACCAGAAAGACCACGAACTGGAAGACAGTGGTGCCGAGCAGAATGAACAGGCTGATCTTCAGCGCGCGAACACCTGCACTGCTGGCCTCGAGCGCATCGTCGATCGAGTCGGCCGCATCGTGGCTGTGCGGAACGAAGAGCGCGTAGAAGAATCCGCGGATGCCCGTCGGATGGGTGTGACCGTCGTGCTCGTGCTCGTGCTCGTGCTCGTGCTCGTGCTCGTGCTCGTGCTCGTGCTCGTGCTCGTGCTCGTGCTCGTGCGGATGATCGTGGTGCTGACCAGCGCGGTCGTTCCGTTCGGTCATCCCTCGTCTGCCTGCTGCTCGTGATGATGCCGCGGTATTCCGCCGAGGGTGTGTTCCGCCTGAAAGATCGCGTCGGAGACGAGCGTCGACGCGTGCTCGTTCTCGAGTCGGTAGAACACTCGTTGGCCCTCCTGCCTGGTCGCGACGATCCGGGCGAGCCGGAGTTTCGCCAGATGCTGGGAGACGGCAGCCGGGCTCTTATCCACCAGCTCGGCAAGGCGATTCACCGAGAGCTCACCGTCGCGGAGGACAAGGATCACACGCACCCGAGTGGCGTCGGCAAGCATGCCGAAGATCTCGACCGCGAGCTCGACAAATTGGCTGTCGGGCAGCCGCCCACAAATCCGCTTATCTGCATCCATACGCAGATCATTGCACATACGAGTTCGGTACGAAAGTTCGCTCTGCGTTCACCTGTCATTATCGCTTTTCGATATCGACATTGCGATACTGAAAGCGTGACCGACGATGAGCCAGCGGATGAGCTGGAGTACAGAGACCTGCTCTCCGGATTGGTGCGGATGCACATCCTGCACCATGCCTCGCTGGAGGAGGTCTACGGGGTGTGGTTGATCGACGAACTGGCGCATCACGGTTACCGGCTCTCAGCAGGAACGCTCTATCCGATGCTGCACAAGATGGTCAGCGACGGCTATCTCGTCGTTCGATCGGAGCGTGACGGCCGAACCGTACGAAAGCTCTACTCAGCGACAGAGAAGGGGCGCAGCGGTCTGGCTGTCGCTCGCGAACGTGTGCGCATTTTCGCACCGAAGGAGCCCGAGAAATGACGCAGGAGACAGCGCCGGCACCACAGCAGTCTGCTCGGCGAGGAACGGTGTTGGAGGTTTTCCGGGTCTTTCTGAAGCTCGGGGTCACCTCCTTCGGCGGCCCGATCGCCCACATCGGGTATTTTCGTGACGAGCTCATTCAGCGTCGCAAGTGGCTCGACGACGACGAATATGCAGACCTCGTGGCGCTCAGCCAATTCCTTCCCGGGCCGGCGTCGAGTCAGGTCGGCTTCGGAATGGGTCTGTACCGCGCGGGGCCTGCGGGCGCGATAGCGGCATTCGTTGGGTTCACACTGCCTTCGGCCATCTTGCTCGTGGCTTTCGCCTATGGCGCGTCACTGGTGCACGGCGTGGTGGGTGACGGTGTGCTGAATGGACTGAAGATCGTCGCCGTCGCGATCGTCGCACAGGCCGTGTGGGGCATGGCCCGCACTCTCACACCCGATCGCCAGCGCGCAGCGATCGCTGTCGTAGCGACTCTGCTCGCGCTGCTGCAGACAGGCGCGGTCGGCCAGATCGGCGCATTGGTCATCGGGGCGATCGCCGGACTGGTGTTCTGCCGCACGGCGAAGAACACGACGAGCAGCATGATCCGCTTCCCCGTCAGCCGAATCGCTGGGGTGATCTGCCTCAGCCTGTTCATCGTTTTTCTGGCAGGACTACCTGTTCTGGCTTCTGTCACCGGCTCGGGCGCCGTCGAACTGTTCGATGCCTTCTACCGTGCCGGTGCGCTCGTCTTCGGCGGTGGCCACGTCGTCTTGCCACTGCTGCAGTCAGGCGTCGTCGATACCGGCTGGGTCACGCCGGATCAATTCTTGACGGGCTACGGAGCGGCGCAAGCAGTGCCCGGGCCGCTGTTCACATTCGCCGCGTACCTCGGCGCTCTTTCGACCACCGGACCCGGCGGAATAGCCGGAGCAGCCATCGCGCTTATCGGAGTGTTCTTACCCGGCTTCCTGATCCTGATCGGCGTACTCCCGTTCTGGAACGCCTTTCGAACCAGACTCTGGGCGCAAGCCCTCATGCGCGGCGCGAACGCTGCCGTTGTGGGCATCCTTGCCGCCGCACTCTACGACCCGGTGTTTACGACCGCGATCACCGGGCCAGGCCCGTTCGTCTTGGCCCTGGTGTGCTTCGTGCTGCTCATTTCGTGGCGGCTTCCCCCCTGGGCGGTCGTTATCGCGGGGGCACTGGGCGGGATCGTTCTCGCGTTGGTCGGATAGCGGCCAGCAATGCAGCTGGATGCCCGTTCAGGGCTTTTCCGCGGAAGCGGGCGATGCCCAGCGGGTGCATCTCGGGGCCGGTACCGGCTACGCCGCGGCGACCGACGAACCCGTCGGGCGCATCCTCACCCGGCTCGCCGCCGGTCTGTGACAGTAGGGCTCCCCAGGGAAGCAGCCGACGGAGGATGCACTCCCCTGCGTGTAAAGATCGGCCGGAAGAATTCGGCCAGTTCATTTGTCGACGTCAAGGGCAGTATGTTCGCAACGTACTGATCGGGCCGAACCACGACAACCACACCGCCACGGTCGATTCCCCGCAGGTCGAAGATGTCGTGCTGCGGGTCTGCCGCAAAGACCTTCTCGTAGTCGATCAGATCGAACGGGCCTGTTCGCGGCATGAAGATCTCGGGAACCCAGGTGATGTCGAGTTCGTCGTGGCGCTGCTGATACACCACCTTGACGTCGAAAATACCGCCGTTCTCAGGGCCTGAAGGGGAATACGTAACGACGGGCGAGTCGGGTGAGATCGCCAGCCATTCGGCCCAATCACTGAGCTGTGACGCTTCACCGGCGGCCGGGATGTCGGCGAAAGCGTAGATTCGCCAGCGTCCGTCGGCCATGTGCTGGTGGCCGAGCTCGAGTGGATTCGCGTCGGCGGCCCGGATAACCGGGGCGGATGTGAATCTCTTGCCGACCGGATAACCGGCGGCAAGGCTCTGGTGTGTCGCTTCCCCGATGAGCATCGATGCTGGGTACTGCGTCATGAAACCGGCCGGGAACTCGGCCGTGCTCGTATAGAAGTCTTCGAGTTCGCTCGGGTCGTCGAGGTCTTCAGGCCGAGTCGCCATGAGTGTCGACCACTCCTTATCGAACTCGATGAGGTTCTTCGCCACAGGCTGGCGTTCGGCGGAGTAGGTGCTCAGCAGTGACTCGGGGCTGCGGCCGTCGAGAACATGTGCGAGCTTCCAGCCGAGATTGAACCCGTCTTGCATCGATACGTTCATCCCCTGCCCCGCCTTAGCACTGTGCGTGTGGCACGCGTCGCCGGCAATGAACACGCGCGGGGTGCGCGTGCCGATCTCGTTGGGCTGTACGTCGTCGAACCGGTCGGTGAGGCGGTGGGCGACCTCGTAGACACTGTGCCACGCGACGTTCTTCACATTGAGGGTGTACGGGTGCAGGATCTCGTTGGCCGTGTGGATGATCTGCTCGATTGTGGTCGTGCGCACTGCACCATTGTCGTCGGCCGCCACCTCGCCGAGGTCGACATACATGCGGAAGAGGTGTCCGCCCTCGCGCGGAATGAGCAGGATATTTCCGCCCGAACCCGACTGGATTGCGCACTTCGTGCGGATGTCGGGAAAGTCGGTGACCGCCAGAACATCCATGACTCCCCAGGCGTGGAAGGCTTGATCTCCTGCCATTGTGCAGCCGATGGCGTTGCGCACCCCGCTCCGTGCGCCGTCGGCACCGACCACAAACCTGGCGCGAACGACGAACTCCTGACCCTCCCGCTCGCCGGTCGTGTGAACAAGAGTCACGTCGACGGGATGCTCGCCCGTGCGCGTGTCGACGAGTCCGACGAACTCAACACCGTAGTCGGGTTTCAGCCGGGCGGGCGAGTTGGCCATCACTTCGGCGAAGTAGTCGAGCACTCGCGCTTGGTTCACGATGAGGTGCGGAAATTCGCTGATTCCAGTGGGGTCGTCGACGGCCCTTGCGGTGCGGATGATGCGCGACGGGTCGGCGGGGTCGGGTTTCCAGAACGCCATCTCGGTGATCCGGTACGCCTCCGCGATGATCCGGTCGGCGAATCCGAACGCTTGGAATGTCTCGACGCTGCGGGCCTGAATGCCGTCGGCCTGGCCGATTGCAAGCCGCCCTGCGCGACGTTCGATGATGCGCGTCGTGATGCCCGGGAACTGGGAGAGCTGGGCGGCAGTGATCATGCCGGCAGGCCCGGTTCCCACGATGAGCACGTCGACGGCGTCGGGCAGTTCATCGGGCTGGTCGAGCCCGACTCCGGCGGCCGCCTGAATGCGCGGATCGGTGGACACGTATCCGTGGTGATGGAACTGCACGGGCTTCCTCACTTCGTTGTGGCGATTCCAGACGTTCTCAGTAGCTTGCGCGTTTGTCTTCCGGCCCGTCTTCGGTGATGTAGATTGCCGCGAGCTGCTCAGAGCCGCGGGCGAGCATGGCGACGTCGGCGCCGACCAGGATGAAGTCGACGCCGGCTGCGAGGTAGCACCGGGCCAGCGGCTCGGCGAACGCGTTCACACCCGCCGGCTTGCCGAGCCGCTTCACCGTGGCGATGCAGCGTTCGACGACCGCGACGACGTCAGGGTGGTCTTGCTGGCCGAGCAGGCCCATGGATGCTGCGAGATCTGACGGCCCGATGAACACCGCCGAGACGCCGTCGACGAGGGTGATCTCTTCGAGGTTTGCGACCGCCTCGACCGATTCGATCTGCACGATGATCGAGATGCCGTCGCCGGCGTTCTGCAGGTAGCCCTCGGTGCGGTTCCAGCGGGATGCCCGTGCCAGCGCCGAGCCGACGCCTCGGATGCCCCGCGGCGGGTAGTGCGCACTCGACACGGCGAGCCGCGCCGACTCGACGGTGTCGACCATGGGAATGAGCAGCGTCGTCACACCGAGGTCGAGATACTGTTTTACGATCACCGGGTCGAGCACGGGCGGCCGCACCACGGGCAGGATCGGGTAGCCGTGCACAGCTTGCAGCTGGGCGAGCAGTGACTCGAGCCCGTTGGGGCTGTGTTCGGCGTCGATGAGCAGCCAGTCCAGGCCAGAACCGGCGCAGATCTCGGCAACCAACGGGCTGCCGCTGCATGCCCACATGCCGGCAAGCGGCCTGCTGGTCTGTGCGAGCGCTGAAGTAAAGCCCGCGCCGGGATCTACTCGAACTGGCATGTGATTGTTCCTAACGGTCCGTAGTCGGCGTAAACAGTGTCGCCCGCGTACACCCACATCGGGCGGGTGAACGAGCCCGCCAGGATGATTTCGCCCGCCGCGAGCATCGCGCCGTGCGGCGCGATCTTATTGGCGAGCCAGGCGACGCCCGATGCGGGGTGGTTCAGCACGCCGGCAGATACGCCGGTCTCTTCGATGGTCTGGTTGCGGTAGAGCAGGCCGCCCACCCAGCGGAGGTCCACATCGTGGGGCCGAACCGGTCGGCCGCCCGTCACCATCACGCCCATGGCCGCGTTATCGCTGATGGTGTCGACGATCGTGCGCCCTTCCATCTCGATGCGCGAATCGAGAATCTCGAGGGCGGGCACGACATACTCGGTCGCCCGCAGTACGTCGAAGATCGTGCATCCGGGTCCCTGCAGCGGCTCTTTCAGAACGAAGGCGAGTTCCAGCTCGACGCGCGGGTGGGTGAACGTCTGCCACTGAAACGTCGTTCCGGTCTCGAACACCATGTCATCGAAGATGAGCCCGTAGTCGGGCTCGGTGATGCCTGTCGCCAGCTGCATGGCGCGCGACGTGAGACCGATCTTGCGGCCTACGAGCGTGCGGCCGGCCTCTTCGTTACGACGACCCCAGAGCGACTGCACCGCGTACGAGTCGTCGATCGTCATCTCTGGGTACCGGGCAGTGAGTCGCTTGATGGGCAGCCGATTCGCGGCCGCCGCGAGCAGTTCGTCGGCGATGCGCTCTATCTCATCTGGTTCGAGCATGACTTCCTTCATTGGATCAGCTGGATGAAACCTATCCTACAAGATCGTATATCTTCTGTGATACTGTCTCTTCCGACAGAACAGGAATGCCGATGACACTGACGCCATTCGATCCGGCCGGCACGAAGAAGATCATTGCTGTGCACATCAATTACCCGTCGCGGGCGGCCCAGCGCGGCCGCACTCCGGCGTTCGCTTCGTACTTTCTGAAGCCGACCTCGTCGATCGCGCTCTCTGGCAGCGAAATCGAGCGGCCGGCCGGCACTGAACTGCTCGCGTTCGAAGGCGAGATCGCCCTCATCATCGGCGAGAGCGTTCGTCACGTCACTCCCGAAGAGGGCTGGGCCGCTGTTTGCGGTGTCACTGCGGCCAACGACTTCGGCGTCTACGATCTGCGCCAATCCGACAAGGGCTCCAACGTGCGCTCGAAGGGCGGCGATGGCTTCACCCCCCTCGGCCCGGCCGTGATCGCGGCCTCCGACATCGACCCGCGCGCCTTGCGCGTGCGCACCTGGGTGAACGGCGCGCTCGCGCAGAGCGACACGAGCGACACCGTGCTCTTTCCCTTCGGCCAGCTGGTCTCCGATCTCTCGCAGCTGCTCACGCTCGAACCCGGAGACATCATTCTCACCGGAACCCCGGCCGGGGCATCCGTGACGTCACCGGGCGACACCGTCGAGGTCGAGGTCGACGCGCCAGAAGCGGTCGGCTCCCCGACCACGGGCCGCCTAGTGACTGTGGTGACGCAGAGCACCGCAGTACTGCCGCCGTTCAGCGCGCCACCCCACGTTGATGACACTCAACGGGTGGAGGCGTGGGGCAGCGCGGAGGCGGCCGGGCTGACGACACCCGCCGACGCGGTTGCCGAACCTGCGGGCTTCGTTCTCACCGACGAGCTGAAGCTGAAGATCAACAGCGTGGCGACGGCCACCCTGAGCGCTCAGCTGCGAAAGCGCGGCCTGAACAATGTGTCGATCGATGGTTTGCAGTCGACGAGACCGGATGCCCGGCTGGTCGGCCGCGCCCGAACACTGCGCTACCTCCCGAACCGCGAAGACCTGTTCACTGCGCACGGCGAGGGTTACAACGCCCAGAAGCGGATCGTCGATGCGTTGAACCGTGACGACGTTCTCGTCATGGAGGCGCGCGGCGAGCACGGCAGCGGCACGATCGGCGACATCCTCGCGCTGCGTGCGCAGGTGCTCGGCGCAGCCGGCATCGTGACCGACGGCGGCGTGCGCGATCTCGCGATCGTGTCGGGCCTCGACATTCCGACCTATCACGGCGGCGCCCACCCGGCGGTGCTAGGGCGCCGGCATGTTCCGTGGGACATCGATCTGACGATCGCCTGCGGTGGTGCGGCGGTACAACCCGGCGATGTGATCGTCGGTGACGCTGATGGGCTGCTGGTCATCCCACCCTCGCTCGTCGAAGAGGTCGTCGAGGCGGCAATCGCCCAAGAGAACGAGGAGCTTTTCATTGTCGAGCGCGTGGAGGCCGGCGAGGCGATCGACGGCCTGTTTCCGCTCAACGCCGACTCGAGAGCGAGGTACCTCGAATGGAAGAACAAGCATTGAGCGTTACACAAAGTCGCGATCTGGCCGACACACAGAGCAAGTCGCAACGCGCGTACCACTGGATCAAAGCCCGCATTTCCGATGGCTCGTACTCGCCGGGCTATCGGCTGGTGCTCGGCATCATCGCGAAAGAGCTCGCTATCAGTGTCGTGCCCGTTCGAGAAGCCATCCGGAGCCTCGAAGCAGAGGGTCTTGTCACCTTCGAACGCAACATCGGCGCGCGAGTCGCACTGTTCGACGAGCCGGAATACCAATACACGATGCAGACTCTTGCTCTCGTCGAGGGTGCCGCGACCGCTCTATCGGCCCCCGCGATTACGGTCGATGACATCGCCCGCGCCCGCGCCATCAACGAGCAGATGATCGAGTGCCTCGAACACTTCGACCCGCACCGCTTCACCGTATTGAACACCGCCTTTCACTCAGTGCTGTACGAGCGGTGCCCGAACCCACACATTCTCGACCTCGTGCATCGCGGCTGGGCACGCTTGAACACCCTGCGGGACTCTGTCTTCGGCTTCGTACCGGGCCGCGCCCGCGAATCAGTGCTCGAACACGAAGACCTGCTGCGGCGCATCGAATCGGACGAGAACGCGCTCGATCTCGAACTCGCGGCCCGCGCACACCGTCTCGGCACACTCGACGCCCTGCTCGCCTTCCAGGCCCAACGCCACACTCACCACCCCCTACGCACAACAGAGAGCTGATCATGGCTTCGCACTACATCCCCGAGAACCTGCCCTCGCGCATCCAGCACTTCATCGACGGCGATTTCGTCGACAGCGTCTCGGGCGCCTCCTTCGACGTGCTCGACCCGGTGTCGAACCAGACGTATGCCACCGCCGCGGCCGGCCAGAAAGAAGACATCGACCTCGCTGTCGCCGCTGCCACGAAGGCGTTCGAGACCGGCCCGTGGCCGACCATGGCCCCCCGCGCTCGCTCGCGCATCCTGAACCGCATCGCCGATGCCGTCGAGGCTCAGGATGCCCGGCTCGCCGAACTCGAGACCTTCGACACCGGGCTGCCCATCACCCAGGCCCTCGGCCAGGCCAAACGTGCGGCCGAGAACTTCCGGTTCTTCGCCGACCTGATCGTGGCGCAGGCCGACGACACCTACAAGGTGCCTGGAGTGCAGGTGAACTACGTCAACCGCAAGCCGATCGGGGTCGCCGGCCTCATCACTCCGTGGAACACCCCGTTCATGCTCGAGAGCTGGAAACTGGCGCCCGCGCTGGCCTCCGGATGCACAGTCGTAC
>JAODBB010000109.1 GCA_025463745.1 Subtercola sp. | reverse complement strand
GCGGCAGAAGCTTGACGGCGAACGATACGGCTTCGCTGAAAACGTCTCTGTTGGCTTGGAACTTCACGCGTCACCTCAGTTTGAACGTATTTGTCGGTCAATGCTATCCGGTAGGCCGGGGTCGTGCTTGTCGTTTTCTGCGCTGCGGGTGTTGGTTTGAGAAAGTTATCGGCGAGCTAATTTAATTGTCTATTGATTAATCTTCTTAACCGACGTGGATATGTGGACAACCTTGCTTGATCACAGTAAACAAAGGGAAACTACACACGTGTGAGATGTAGAAACAACCACGGAACTTCTTGTAATTACGAGGGTGTGGAGGAGTGGTCGGCCGCTCGTCGCCCACAGCTCTCCACACATCATCAACACGTTGGGCGTGGTTATACACAGGGTTGTGCACAACATGTGGAATCTGCTCGATGTGTCTGTTTCAGACGCCTTTGTAGCGCTGATTGTGTTTGATGCGTGTGCTTATCTCGGTGACCTGGTTGTAGATCGAGCGCTTCTCGGTCATCAGCTTGCCGATCTTGTTGTTCGCGTACATGACCGTTGTGTGATCGCGGCCGCCGAACAATTGCCCGATTTTGGGCAGAGACAACGAGGTCAGTTCGCGGCACAGATACATGGCGATCTGCCGAGCTGTAGCGATGGCCTGTGAACGCGAAGAGCCGTAGAGGTCGTCGACCGACAGTTTGAAGTAGTCGGCCGTGTGACCGATGATGTCGACCGGCGCGATGACATTGTCGTCGTCGAGCGTGATGAGATCTTTCAACACGGTCTGCACGAGGGCGAGGTCGACGGGGTTTCGGGTGAGGCTCGCATAGGCGGTGACGCGGATCAGTGTTCCCTCTAGCTCGCGTACGTTCGACGAGACCTTCGACGCCATGTACTCGAGAATCTCATCGGGTACCTGAAGCTTCTCGCTCTGCGCCTTCTTTCGCAGAATAGCGATGCGCGTTTCGAGGTCGGGGGTTTGAACGTCCGTGATCAGGCCCCACTCGAAACGAGTGCGCATGCGGTCTTCGAAGCCGGTGAGGTGTTTCGGAGGCAGGTCGCTGGTGATGACTACTTGTTTGTTGTGGTCGTGCAGCGTGTTGAAAGTATGGAAGAACGCTTCTTGCGTCTCGGCCTTGCCTTGTAAGAATTGGATGTCGTCGATGAGCAGCAGGTCGATGTCGCGGTAACGAGAGTGGAACGCTGCGCCCCGGTTGTTGGCGATCGAGTTGATGAAGTCGTTGGTGAATTCTTCAGAACTCACGTATCGAACTCGCACCCCCGGGTAGAGACTCATGGCGTAGTGACCGATGGCGTGCAACAAATGCGTCTTGCCGAGACCGGAGTCGCCATAGATGAAGAGCGGGTTGTAGGCCTTGGCCGGCGCCTCGGCAACGGCTACCGCAGCGGCGTGAGCGAAACGGTTCGAGCCACCGATAACGAAATTGTCGAAGCTGTATTTCGGGTTCAGCCTTGTGTCGTTGTTACGAAGCGGCCCGACAGTCTCTTGAATGGGTGACGTGTCGGGAATCACGGGCAGTACTTCGATGATCTCTGCCGGCTGCATGTAGTCGTCGCCGCTGATATCCGGGTTGACGACCACCGCGAAGTTCGTGACACCATACGATTCGTCGAGTTTGCCCAGCGCTGACAGCAGGGGAACCCGGATGCGCTGCTCGAGCATCCCGCGCGTCAAATCGTTAGGAACCTCGAGATAGAACGACCCCGCCATGATGCCTTTCGGCACCACCAGGCCCAGAAACCCGTGCAACTGAGGCGTGATGCGCTCGTCAGTAGACAGAGTCTGGAGAACCGTGCGCCAATTGGCTTCCGGTGAACCGGGATCGTCGGCCATGGAACTCCTGTCGAAACGGAAAGATCTACCCCGTGAAAGTGCGAGGGAGGATAAAAGAATTGCGTGACTGCTTCCCCACACCACGGTCACAAACCTAAGGATCTAAGCTAGTGACTGGCACGAGTGAGATCAAGTTCATTGTGGCCCCTCACCGCGTGTCATCGGCATCTGCTGAGCATGAACTGTGGATAATTGGGCGTTTGGGTGTTCGCAGTTTGACCATTGGCACTCGAAGCCGTAGTTTTAATCAGTTGACTTGTGTGCACTGGCACACCCTAATGAGCTTCCCGGCGCTTTCGGCTGGGCCACGGAGACAAGAATCATGAGCAAGAGAACTTTTCAGCCCAACAACCGCCGCCGCGCCAAGGTGCACGGCTTTCGCCTTCGCATGCGCACCCGCGCCGGCCGCTCGATTCTTTCGGCACGCCGTCGTAAGGGCCGTACCGAACTCTCCGCGTAGTCTCTTCCGCCGATCTCGCCGCTGGTGCTGGCTCAGAACGCTCGCGTAACGACAGCAGAGCAATATCGCGCTGCTGTGCGTCGCGGTGCCAGATTTGTGGCACCCAACACTGTGACATACGTGAGGCGCGGCGACGGGGCAGTTCGATTCGGTTTCATTGTTTCGAAACAGGTCGGAATAGCCGTGGTGCGCAATCGCGTTCGACGCCGGTTGAAGGCCGCGTGTTATGCGCTCGCTCCGTCGGTTGAATCAGGCGCTGACGTGGTCATTCGGGCATTGCCCAGTGCGGCATCCGCATCGTTCAGCGAATTGGCAGGCGAGCTTCGGCGATCTCTCGTGAAGGCTTCGATTCTGAGCGATGAAGCGGTGTCGTCGTGAGTACGTCGACGATAGCTGCGACGCATCCATTCGGAGCGGTTTCCATTGTTCTGAAATTATTGCTTCTGTGGGTATATCTACTGCCTCGGAACGCCGCCATTCTCATACTTCGCGGCTATCGGGCCACTATCTCGCCGCTGTACGGCGATGTGTGCCGGTATTACCCCTCATGTTCGTCGTATACGCTTCAGGCGATTCAGCAACGAGGGCTGATTTTCGGCGTTCTCCTCGGTTCGTTCCGCATCCTCAGATGCAATCCCTGGTCTGCAGGGGGAATCGACGATGCTCCCCCAGCCCGCCACCAGTACTTCCGTGTCACGAGATTCGGTTTCGTCGTAGCCAGTAGCCAAGGAAAGGGCTAACCCGAAACATGGACATTCCAGGTTTTATCAGCACAATTCTTTGGCCCATCAAGTGGGTCGTTGAACTTCTTCTCGTCGCCTTTCACGCGTTTTGGAGCTGGGTGGGGCTTGACCCAGCGGCTGGTATCACTTGGGTTCTCGCCATCGTCGGCATGGTGCTCGTTATTCGTGCCGCCCTCATTCCGGTTTTCGTTCGGCAGATCAAGAGCCAGCGAAAAATGCTCGAAGTCGCCCCACAACTGAAGAAAATTCAGGATAAGTACAAAGGCAAGAAAGATCAGTTCTCGCGCGAAGCAATGTCGCGCGAGACGATGGAACTGTACAAACGCACGGGAACGAATCCGCTCAGTTCGTGTCTCCCTTTGCTGTTGCAGATGCCGATCTTCTTCTCGCTCTTCTCGGTGCTGAACGATGCGCAGAAGGGTAACGCTGGTGTCGGGCCGCTGAACGCCGGGTTGGCTCAACAGTTCGGTAACGCAAAGCTTTTCGGTATTGCTCCGCTGCACGAGAGCTTCCAGCAGGCAACAACCACCGGTGATGTTGCCGTCATGGTGATCGCTGTGGTGATGGTTGTACTGATGACCGGATCGCAGTTCATTACGCAGTTGCAGATCATGTCGCGCAACCAGTCGCCTGAAGCGAAGAACAGCCCGATGTTCAAGCAGCAACGCATTCTGTTGTACATCCTCCCCCTCGTCTTCGCTTTCTCAGGGTTCAGCTTCCCCCTCGGTGTGATGTTCTATTGGCTCACCTCCAACTTGTGGACGATGGGCCAGCAGTTTCTTGTCATCAGGAACATGCCGACACCGGGAAGTGAAGCAGCCAAGGCCCGTGAAATCAGACTGGCCAAGAAGGGCAAACTTCAGGTGGCTACCGCTGCTGACGGAAGCGTCAGCCATGTCGTTCTAGAGGCGCCGAAGCCGACTCAGCGTCAGCAGCCGGTCGGTAAGAGCAGAGCAAAAAAGCAAGGTGAAAAGAAATGAGTGACGTGCGTGATATCGCCACAGAAGAAGTGACAGAAGAAGTGACCGAGCCGTCGATCGCCGACGCGACTACCGGTGAAGCTGCCGCTGATGAACAGACCATCGACGGTGTCGTTGATGAGCGTGCTGTCGGGGCCGATGCCCTCCCCTCGCGGCATAGTGCAGATGATGGCACCCTCGAAGATGAGGGCGATATCGCGGCGGACTACATCGAAGAGCTGCTTGATATTTGTGACCTCGATGGCGACATCGATATTGATGCTCGCGCTGGTCGCGCCTACGTCTCCGTGAACTCGTCAGAAGACAGCAATCTCCGTTTGTTGTCGAGCCCTGACACTGTTCAGGCGCTGCAGGAGCTCACACGGTTGGCTGTGCAGACGAAGACCGGTGGTTTTTCGCGGCTGATTCTCGATGTTGGCGGAAGTCGACAGATTCGTGAGGCTGAACTGGCCCGTCTCGTGAGTTCGGCTATCGATCGCATCGAGGTCGGCGGCGAAGCCTCTGTGTCATTGGCTCCTATGTCTTCGTATGAGCGGAAGGTCGTTCACGACCTCGTTGCCGAGCGCGGATTTGTTTCGGAGTCAGAGGGCGAAGGTCGGGATCGCCATACGGTCGTCACGGCCCCTCGTTCGTAGAGGGCGTCAGCTCGAGATCGCTGGGACCGGCGGATGTTTCACGTGAAACATCGTGTCTTTCGGTCCATTGGCGCGTGACAGAACCCGTTTATGGGAAGCGGTCTCACCGCGAATCTCCGGGCTTTACCCTTGATTGCTCCTTTGGGAGACTCTGGCAGAATGACGAGGAGGCAGTGACATTTCGGAATCTGACATTGATCATGTTGGAGCCGGCGCCGCTGGAGGGGTCGAAGTGGGCACGGGTGCAGATGCGGTAAATAGCGATGGTTCGTCCGTTCGCAGCCACACGCGACAAGGCACTAACCGTCAACAAGAGCGCACAAAGCTGATCGACTACCGAGAAGTGCTGTCACACCTCGAGCCGGAGCCACAGGTGGCCGAACAGCTTTTCGGGAATCGCATTGAGCTTGGTCGTCAGTTTACGAACAACCTTGCCAAACACGGCGAAGAATTCGGACTCATCGGACCGCTCGAGCTCCCCCGGCTTTGGAGCAGACACATCCTGAATAGCGTCATACTCGCGCCGCTATTCCGTACCGGCCGAGTCGGCGATGTCGGCAGTGGTGCCGGCCTGCCGGGTCTGGTGCTGGCAATAGCTCGTCCTGATGTGGAGTTTGTTCTGATAGAGCCCATGGAACGCCGCGTGAAGTGGCTCAGCGACCAAGCTGAGGAGCTGCAATTGACTAACGTGGAGGTCTTGCGTGGTCGCGCACAGGATGTGGGATTCGCCGACGGTCTCGATCAAGTGACGGCCCGGGCCGTGAGCGCCCTCGAGAAGCTGATACCCATGTGTGCTCCGCTCGTGCGCGCAGGTGGTGAGCTTGTGCTGATGAAGGGCGCAAATGCTGCTGCCGAGATAGAAAAGTCGCAGAAGGTCATTCGCAAGTTCAAGCTGAGTCACGTGGAAGTGTTGGAGTTGGGCGCAGGAGTTCTTCCCGAGACGACGCGCGTGGTGCGTGCGACGGTCGCGTGAGTCATTCGTGTGTAAACAACGGGTGTGCGAGTGGATGGTGTGTAAACCGCTGATGTTCGAGCGACTGGTACACGACACGCTGACGTACGAGCCGGTGATGGTTTGAGTACGGGTCGTTGTGTGAGCAGTGCACGAATATGTGCAGCGGTCGAATATCTGTAGCGCTCCATCTTGGTGTCTGGTCACTCAAGGATGTTTCACGTGAAACATTCCGTGGACTACCCGGTCAACACGCCCGGGTTCTCCACAAGAGCGTCTCTCGACTTAGTGATTCGGGCGCGGGAAGGTAGCGTGGACATTGATCGTATTGAGCCACAGACACCCCTACCAAAGCAAGAAGTTTGAGCTCCAATCCGCACTACTGGACGTCACGTTACCGCACGAAATAGTACGTAGAAACACCCCGATCTACATGTGGACCATGTTTCACGTGAAACATCCCACGCAAAGAGAGTGTGTATGACAAGCGAATCGACCGAATACGACGCGTCGACTCCCCTAATGCGTGAAATAGCAGACCTTTCTGAGCGCCGGAAAGCCATTGCAGTAGCAGAGTTTCCTCTTCCCGAAGCCACACGCGTGTTTACGGTAGCGAATCAAAAGGGTGGGGTCGGAAAGACCACGACAACGGTTAACTTGGCCGCGGCGTTGGCGAAGACCGGCGCGAAAGTGTTGGTGGTCGATCTCGACCCCCAAGGAAATGCATCAACGGCAGTGGGCGCAGATCACCGCGCGGAGGTGCTGAGCGTCTACGACATCCTCATTCGCGACGCCGCGATGGAAGATGTCGTGCAGAAGAGCCCGGAGTTCGACGGACTCTACTGCGCGCCCGCTACCATCCACCTCGCCGGTGCCGAAATTGAACTCGTTCCCCTGGTTGCGCGCGAACTTCGCCTTCGTGAGAGCCTCGAAGGCTACCTCAATCGTGAAGCCGAAGCAGGCACGCCCTACAACTACGTCTTCATTGATTGCCCGCCATCGTTGGGGCTGCTCACGATTAATGCTTTTGTCGCGGCGCGCGAAGTGCTCATCCCCATCCAATGCGAGTACTACGCGCTCGAGGGCCTCAGCCAGCTCCTCTCCAACATCGCCCTGATCGAACGCCATTTGAATCCCAAACTGGCAGTCTCGACGATCTTGCTGACGATGTACGACGGTCGTACCCGACTGGCATCACAAGTTGCCGACGATGTGCGCAATCATTTTCCAAAAGAGACGCTGAACGCAGTCATTCCGCGGTCGGTTCGGATTTCTGAGGCGCCGAGTTACGGGCAGACAGTCATCAGCTACGATCCACAGTCTCCAGGTTCATTGTCGTATCTCGAGGCCGCATCTGAAATTGCACGAAGAGGAGTTCACACCAATGGCTAACCCCAAAAGAACCGGTCTCGGTCGCGGGATCGGCGCGCTCATCCCGTCGTCAATAGACGATTCGCGAAGCGGCAGCCCCGTTGACGTGTTTTTTGCCGAGCGTGGCGAGGGGGAGCAAGAGCTCGTAGCCGTGCCTGGCGCGAGATTGGCCAGCCTCGACCCGACGTCGATTGTTCCGAACGCCAAACAGCCGCGTATCGACTTCGACGCCGATGATTTGGCTGAACTAGTGCAGTCGATACGCGAAGTGGGTGTGCTCCAACCGATCGTTGTGCGGGCTCTGCCCTCCTCTGGCGTAGGCGTGGCGCCACAGTACGAACTCGTCATGGGAGAGCGACGACTTCGGGCCAGTAAGGAACTCGGCCTGGCGACGATTCCCGCGGTGATCAAAGAGACGGCCGACGAGAACATGCTGCGGGATGCACTGCTCGAGAACCTCCACCGGTCTCAGCTGAACCCATTGGAAGAGGCTTCTGCCTACCAGCAGCTGCTTGATGACTTCAGTATCACCCAAGAAGAGCTCGCCGGCCGGATTGGGCGTTCACGTCCGCAGATCACCAACACGATCCGTCTGTTGAAGCTACCGACGGCAGTGCAGAAACGTGTGGCCGCGGGCGTGTTGACGGCCGGCCATGCTCGCGCGATCCTGTCCGTCGTTGACGTCGATGAGATGTCTCGGCTGGCAGACAAGATTGTGAACGAAGATCTGTCTGTTCGTGCGGCGGAGGCCGCGGCATCCCGTGCCCCGAAAGCCAAGCGGGTGCGGCCGACGGCCGGCCGACGCAATGATCACCTCGACGAGATCGCAGAACGCCTGGGAGATCGACTCAACACGCGCGTCAAGGTGAGCCTAGGCGCGACGCGGGGTCAGATCGTGATCGATTTCGCCACCATTCAAGATCTGAACCGTATTCTGGGCGAGCTGGGTGATGACGGTTTCGGCCCGGGGAACAGCGGAGTCACCGGCGTTGCTGGGACGGCCGTTCGGGCGCGACCGCACTTCGAGTAGCCCCCGGCAGCCCGAGGCCGGAAGCCAACCGACGCCAGTCGCCGAACGAGCCGAAACGGTCAGCTCGCGTCGCGAATGGCTGCTTCGCCCAGCGACTCGTAAACCTCGCCGAGATTGAGCCCGGCAGCCAGAATCGCCTGCGGAACAAGGGAGGTTTCGGTGAGTCCGGGCAACACATTCGCCTCGAGAAACCACGGCGTTCCGGTGCCGTCGATGATCAAGTCGATGCGTGAGATGTGCCGTAACCCCAGAGTGCGGTGAATTCCAAGCGCGGCCTCTGCGGCAGCGACGGCCGCCGCACGGTCGAGTCGCGCAGGGGTGTAGAACTGCGTTTCGCCAGCGTTATAGCGGGCTTCGTACGAATAAACCCCTGATCGGGGCACGATTTCGACTGCCGGCAGAGCGAAGGGGCCGTCGCCGGTGTCGAGTACGCCAACAGAGACTTCAGTGCCGAGCACCTTACGTTCGATGAGGGCCGTCTCACCATAGGTGTACGCGTCGACGACCGCACGCGGCAGTTCGGTGTCGGATTCGACGACGGTCACGCCCTGTGCGGAGCCACCCATCGCCGGCTTCACGACAACGGGGGTGCCGAGGTGCCGAATGACACCATCGAGTACCTGCGACGCGCCGAGCTCGCGGAACGTCTCACGAGGGAGTGTGATCGAATCGGGGGTAGCGTAACCGGCCCGCGAAACCAGCACCTTCGCGGTTGGCTTGTGCCAGGCGAGTTGTGCTGCCGCAGACTCTGAACCGACGTAGGCGATGCCCTGGGCATCCATCAGCGCCCGCAGCGAACCGTCTTCGCCGCTCGCGCCGTGCAGAGCAGGCCAAACCACGTCGGGCGATGTTTCAGCGAGATAGGCGAGAAGCGTACTATCGGGCTCGCGGATGACGACGGTGTGACCGCGCTGAAGCAAGCTGTCGGCAACGCGTCGGCCCGAACGAAGCGAGACTTCGCGTTCGTGCGAGATTCCGCCGGCGAGAACGACAACAGAGCGGGCGGGCGAAGATTCAGTCATTGTCAGTCCATGTCTGGGGGTGGGGCCGAGAACGAGCGGCTGGGGCGGATGGTCTGCAGAGGCCCGGTGGCATTGAATGTCTCGAGCAGGTCGATCTCACCGTTGATCACGGTGGTGAGGCGGCGGATGCCCACCCGAATCTGTTCGGGAGTGGGGTAGCAGAACGAGAGCCGCATCTTGTTGCGACCCCCGCCATCGGCGTAGAAAGCAGTGCCCGGCGTGTAGGCGACGAGTTCTTTCACCGCCCGGGGGAGCATCTGCTTCGTGTCGAGGTAGTCGGGCAGCGTGAGCCAGATGTAGAAACCACCATTGGGATTGGTGTGGTGGAGGTCGGGCAGATACTCCTTGAGCGCACCGAGCATGGTGATCTTGCGCTCTTCGTAGACTCCCCGAAAGGTGTTGATCTGCGATCGCCAGTCGGCGGTCTCGAGGTATTCGGAGATGACGAGCTGGCTGAAGGCACTCGGGCACAGAATGGCCGACTCGGCCGCGAGTACGAGTTTCTCGCGGATGGCGTGCGGGGCGATGGCCCAGCCGACGCGAAAGCCCGGTGCGAATGTCTTCGAGAACGAACCGAGGTAGATGACACCTTCGTCTTCGGTGCTGCGCATGGGTGCGGGCGGTGGGCCGTCGAAATAGAGCAATCCATAGGGGTTGTCCTCGAGCACCAAAATGCCCTCTGACCTGCATATTTGTAGAATCTCCACACGCCGGGAGGCTGTGAGAGTAACGCCGGCCGGATTGTGGAAATTCGGAATCGTGTAGAGGAACTTGATGGATTTTCCGGCAGCCTTCTCACGCGCGATAGCTTCACGCAGGGCATCCGGAATCAAGCCGTCGTCATCCATCAGAACGTGCACGATATCGGCCTGATACGACCGGAAGACGCCGATGGCGCCGACGTAACTCGGGGCCTCGGCCAGGATGACATCGCCGGGATTGATGAACAGCTTGGTCACGAGGTCGAGTGCCTGTTGTGATCCGGTGGTGACGACCACGTCGTCTACGCTGCCCTGGATGCCCTCCATCGCCATGATCTCAAGGATGTGTTCGCGCAGCCGCGGCACCCCCTGCCCTGAGCCGTATTGCAACGCGATGGAACCCTCGTCGCGCATGACGCGGTTCATGGCCGTGACGACGAGGTCTTGCGGCAGAGCAGAGACGGCGGGCATGCCACCGGCAAGCGAAACCACCTCGGGGCGGGAGGCCACCGCGAACAGGGCTCGCACTTCAGACACAGACAGACCGGCGGCCCGGTCGGCGTAGTTGCTGTACCAGGGGTCGAGGTTCGTACCGGGGTTCGGGGACTGTTGGCTGCTCACGTGCACTTCCATAAAGAGGCGAAATTCTATGCTATCGAAAAGAAAAAGGGCCCGAAGCCTGTGCGGCTCGGACCCTTTCGCTGCAAACGGTCTTAGCTGAGGTAGTCAGCGAGGTCGTGCTCGAGTGCGGCCTTCGGCTTGGCGCCGATGATGGTCTTCACGACCTCACCGCCACGGAACACCTTCATGGCAGGAATCGAGGTGATCTGGTACTTGGCGGCGATCTGCGGGTTGTCGTCGACGTTGAGCTTGACGATCTTGATCTTCTGGGAGTGCTCTTCGGCGATCTGATCGAGAATTGGCGAGACAGCGCGGCACGGGCCACACCATTCGGCCCAGAAGTCGACCATGATGGTGTCTTCAGAGTTGATGACGTCGGCCTCGAAGCTCGAGTCTGTGACGGTCTTTGCGTTTGACATAGCTCTTCTCTCTTTTCAAATCTAGTTGTGCATCAGGTGTGGTATCTGTGGAAAACCGGGCCGGCAGCTTCTCTGTCAGCGGGTAGCGATGGCCTCGATGAGGCTGATCTCGTGCTCGGCGTCACGAAGTTCAGCGATGGCGCCGGCCTCGGCTATACCCGCGAGGTAGTGCTCCGCGTCGAGGGCAGCGACGGTTCCGGAGGCGGCGGCGGTGGCAGCCTGGCGATACGTGTCGTCGATGACGTCACCCGCGGCGAACACGCCGGCGATGTTGGTCTTCGATGAGCGCCCGGCCACCGCGATGGTACCCGCAGCGGTCAGGTCGAGCTGGCCATGCACCAAATGGGTGCGCGGGTCGTTGCCGATCGCAACGAATAGGCCCTGAACATCCAATTGGCTTGTTTCACCGGTGACGGTGTTTTCGAGTGTGAGGCTTTCGACGGTGTTCTCGCCGTTAATGCCCACCACCGATGAGTTGAAGACGAATTCGATCTTGTCGTTCGCGAACGCGCGTTCTTGCATGATCTTGGATGCCCGAAGCGAGGCTTTGCGGTGCACGAGGTACACCTTGTCGGCGAAGCGGGTGAGGAATGTGGCCTCCTCCATCGCGGAGTCGCCGCCGCCGACCACCGCGATGGTCTTCTTCTTGAAGAAGAACCCGTCGCAGGTGGCACACCACGAGACGCCGCGGCCCGAGAGACGTTCTTCGTCTTCAAGACCGAGCTTGCGATAAGCCGAACCGGTGGCGAAGATGACCGCCTGAGCCTCGAATTCGCCGCTGTAGCCGGTGGAGATCTTCTTGACGTCGCCAGAGAAGTCGACGCTGGTCACGTCGTCGAGCAGCACCTCGGTGCCGAACTTCTCGGCTTGCTCCTGAAGCTTGGTCATGAGTTCGGGGCCCTGAATGCCGTCGGGGAAGCCCGGGAAGTTCTCGACCTCGGTGGTGTTCATGAGCTCGCCGCCGGCTTCGACGCTCGAGGCGATGAGCAACGGCTGAAGGCCGGCGCGCGCCGCATAGATGGCCGCGGTGAAGCCCGCGGGGCCAGACCCAATGATGATAATTTGTCTCATCGACAAGCTCCTTGTATGCGGCGAAGGCTCACCGACTTTGCTCTCTGCAGCGTTCAACCAATCCTATCTGCCGCGTATTCCTGCGGTCTGGCCGACATTCAGCGGAGTTTCAGCAGCTCCCACTCGGGCTTGCAAGACGCGAGAGACTGCGCAAGAGGGGAGCCACATTCTGCGGCTGGCGAGCTATTCTGCCTGAGTAAGGCGAAGCAGGCGAGGGGTGTGACCGTGACGACGGCAGTCGATGTTCGAGTGCGACGGGTCTACGAAGATCCGCGCGAAGACGATGGCGCGCGCATCCTGGTCGACCGACTGTGGCCGCGAGGCGTGAGCAAGGCCCGAGCACGGCTCGAAGAGTGGATGAAAGAGGTTGCGCCGACGCCGGAGTTGCGCACCTGGTATGCACACGATCCAGCGAAATTCGCGGAGTTCTCCGCGCGGTATCGAGCGGAGCTGGAGCTAGCAGACACGCCGCAGGCTCACGCGCTGGAGTTGCTGCGCGCCCAGGCGCACGCGGGCCGTGTGACGCTGCTCACCGCGACGCGCGACGCCGCGATCAGTGAAGCTGTCGTTCTGGCGGAGCTTCTGCGAGAGTAGGCGGGCGGGCGGTTCTCAGCAGCTTGCTCACGGCATGATGGAATCGTGAGCCAAGCCTTCAACCCCATCGACAACACCCGCATCGCCTACACCGAGGCGGGAACACCGGGCGGCATCCCCTTGGTCTTGGTGCACGGGTCGGGGCTGTCGCGGGCCATCTGGCGCGGGCTCGGCTACGTGAAGGAGCTTCAGAGCGAGTACCGGATGCTGCTGGTCGACCTGCGCGGGCACGGGCTGAGTGACAAGCCGCACAGCCAAGAGGCGTACCGAATGGAATTGGTGGTCGCCGATCTGCTGGCGGTTTATGAGTCGGCTGGAGTTCAGAGCGCCCACTACTTCGGATACTCGTTCGGCGCGCGCGCCGGTTTCTCGCTGGCAGATGACCATCCCGAGCGACTGCGCTCGTTCATCTCGGCCGGAGGGTCGTATCGGTCGCCCGCGGGCAACGTCGGCAGGCTGTTCTTCGAGAAGTACGACGAAGCCCTCGGCGCGGGCGGCATGCCCGCGTTTCTCGACGGCTGGGCGGCTGCGTCAGGGCTCACGATCGACCCCGCTACGACCGCGGCGTTCTTGGCGAACGACCCCACGGCCATCCGCGCCTATTTTCGCCAGGTCGAAACCGAGCCGGGCATCACCGAAGAGCGTCTCGCGCAGATTCAGACGCCCACCCTGCTGTTGGCCGGTACGGATGATCGGCAGCGCTATCTCGACTCCGAACGCGCCGCCGAGCTGATGCCCCACGCCGTGTTTCACGGACTGCCCGGTCGAGATCACGGCACCACATTGCGGCCGGCGGCCGGAGTCATCGAGCCCGTGCGAGCTTTTCTGGCCTCAGTAGAGGCTTCGCGCGGCTGACTGAGGATGAGCGTGCCGCCGCGACGGATATGTCGTTGAGGAGCGCCGTATCCTCCGTTAGCGACGTACGCGCCGCAGGGACGGCCGAGGCGGTGGCCGCGCGGATCGGCCTCAGCGTGAGCGTCGCAGGCGGGCCACGATGGGGGTGAGGGCATCGCTGAGCTCCGATGAGCGCAACAGCCGCAGTGCAACGGCGTACACGAGCGCCATCACAGCGCCGACCACCACCATGGTCACGATGGCCTGAAAACGCCCCGACAGGGCGAACCCGGTGTCGGACGTGCCGCCGAAGAGAAAGAAGACCACGATGCCGGCGGCCGACGCGGGCAGGGCGGCCAGGGCATCCTTCGCGAAGCTCTCAATCGTACGGCGAACCCCGCCACCGAGCTTTCGATGAAGCAGTATCGCGATCAGTATCGTCTGCAGAATGCCCGCGAACGACAGCATCAGGGCGACCCCAACGCCCCGCCACTCGACGGGAACGAAGAGCAGCACGAGAATGCTGCCGATACTGAAGATGATGCCCTGAAAGAGCGTGGTGAAGAACGGCGTGCGCGTGTCTCCCAGCGCGAAAAACGCACGTTGCAGCACGAAGAGGATCGAGAACGCGGGCAGTCCGATCAGAAACGCGATCAGCACGTCACCGATGGCGTCAGCACCGGCTGTCGAGTCGATCATCACCCGCCCGAACGGGTAGGCGACCACGATGAGCACGATCGCCGCCAGCACCATCATCACCGTGATCTGGCGGATGCTCGCCGACACGTCAGCACGCACCTTCGGAAGGTTCTCGGCTGATGCGTTCTCGCTCATGCGCGTGAAATACGCTGTCGCGATCGACACCGCGACGACCGAATGCGGCAGCATGAAGATCAGCCAGGCGTTGCCGAGAACAGCGACCGACGGATTGTCGCCGCTGGAGGCGGTGGCAACGACGTTCGTCTCCACGAATCCGGCGAGGGTGGTCACGATGATCATGCCGAACGACCACCCCGCGATCTTGCCCGTTGCGCCGAGATTGACTCCGCGCCAGCGGAAATCGGGTCGGTAACTGAGCCCGACTCGGTGCCAGAAGGCGAAGAGAATCAGCCCCTGAATGGCGATGCCGAGCGTGGCCGTTCCGGCGAGCAGGGCGATGGAGTCTGGCGTCCACCATGAAATAGGGCGCAGGCCGTTGGGGTCTGCGCCGTAGATGCTGATGAACACGATGAGGCCGGCCAGCGCGATGATGTTGTTCAGAATCGGGGCCAGCGTGAAGGGCCCGAACGAATTGCGGGCGTTCAGCACCTCGCCGAGAATCGTATAGACGCCGTAGAAGAAGATCTGCGGCAGGCACCAGTAGGCGAACGCGGTGGCGAGGGCCGCCTGATCGGGCGGGAGCGTGCCCGCCACCACCCAGACGAGTGCGGGTGCAAGAAGGGTGGCGATGATCGTCGTGACGGTCAACAACAAGAGCGAGATCGTGACGAGTTTGTTGATGTAGGCCGTGCCGCCATCGGCGTGCAGGGCGCTTCGAACGATTTGGGGCACGAGCACCGCGCTGAGGGCGCCGCCCGCAACGATCACGTAGATCGTGTTCGGTAGCTGGTTGCCGATGGCGAACGTGTTGCCCACCACGAAGACGCCGATGGCCTGAGCGAGCACGATCGCCTTCAGAAAGCCCAGGATGCGTGAGGCCACTGTTCCCGACGCGAGAAGGGTGCTCGAGCGGGCGATGCTGCGCTCAGCCATCGCGACCTTCGGGGTCGTCGGGGTTTGGATGCTCGGCGCTGGGTTCGGGGGTGGCCGCAGCGCCTGGGCTGGGTTCGGGGGTGGCCGCAGCGCCTGGGCTGGGTTCGGGGGTGGCCGCAGCGCCTGGTTCCGCAGGGGGCGGGGGGTTGGGCGCGCCGAGGTCGGGCGCAGCATCCACGTTGCCGCCCGGAACTGCGCCGCCCGGACCTGCGCCATCGAGATCGCCGTCTGCATCGCCGCCCGCCGCCGCAGCTCGCTTCGCCCTGCGCCGCTTCAGCACCAGCCGAACCACGCCGAACGCCAAGAGCAGCACCGCGAGAATTGCGATGCTCAGCGTTCCGATGCCCTCCCAGTCGGCGCTCACGTTGATCTCGAGCGGCGCCGCCCGGCTCACGAGCACGCCGGTCTTGTTGTAGAGCTCGAGACCCAGATCGACCTGCCCGGTGGCGACAGCGGCTTTGACCGGCACTTTCGCCGTCTTCTGCGAGTGCGCCTCGATGGTGACATCGATGTTGTTCGGGTCGACGACGAGGCGCCCGTTCGACGGCGTCACCCGTAGCGTCACCGTGACCGCCTGGTCGAGGTCGTTGCTGATGGGCACCGGCACATCGCCATTGGTCGCCAACAGGTTGACGGTGCTGCCGTCGACGATCTGCACCGACGAGAGGGTCGTGGTCGACGCCTTGTTGTTGGTCTGTACGGCGGCCGCGAAGCCGTCGGAGTCGCCCAGCCAGGATTGTGCCAGCACGGCCAGCAGGTTCGCCCGCTGCTTGCCGGTGATCAGTTCGGGCTTGTCGATCACAGGCGCGAACGCACTCACTTGGCGCTCGTATTCGAGCATCGAGCTCACCGCGGTGACCCGGTCGGCCGCCTCGGGGCTGTCGACCAGGGTGACGCCGGCGGTCTGCGGCGCGCCGAGAACGGTGCTTATCGGTGCTTCGGCGGCCCACGGCAGTTGCTCGGTCAGGTCGAGGCTGCGGGTCACGGCGAAGGCGGAGGAGGGCGCCGCGCGTCCGAGGCTCGCAACGAGCGCTGGGGTACCGCTGCCGGCCTGTGCGGTGATGATGGCCAGTTCGGCTGCGACCTCGGCGAGCGCAGCATCACGAGGCGGTTCGGTGACGGCAGTCACCGCGGATTGCAGGGCATCCGACAGCTCAGCATCGGCGATGACAGCACTCTTGTCGCCGAGAGTGACGGGCGCGTTCGGCGTGACGCCGGCGTCGGGCAGGGTGACGTTGTCTGAGCTCAGGATGCTCGTGGTGAGCCCGCTTGCCGCGAAGTAGTCGAGGTCACTGCTGCTCACCGTGCCTGAGGCGGGCCACGCGATGTCGGTGCGCGTGTAGTTCCACGTGGTGAGGTCGGTGAAGGTGGGCAGAGATCCCGCGGCCGGCGTCGGAGTCGGCGAGGGCGTAGCCGCACCGGTGGGAGCGGAGGGAGCGGAGGAGCTCGCCCCGGTTCCGACGGCCGGCGTCGCCACCTGACCGGGCAGCGCGAACGGATCGGGTGACGGAAGGGCCTGAAAGTTCGACTGAACGAGCGCGTAGTCGAACGAGGTAGGCGCGAGCACGGCCGGGGCGCCGGCTTGCTTCTGCACCACGAGGTCGGAGTCGGCGTAGCTCAACGGAAAAGTGGGATTGGCGGCCGCCGCCAGGTCGGCGAGCCAGTCGAGAGCCGACTGCGGCGCCGCGGTTCCGAGCACGCGAATCGAAACAATGATCATCGGGTCGATCGCGAGAGTCACCGGAAGGCCGATCACCGAGTCGAGCTTGGTGGTGAGAACGCCGCCTGGTGCTGTGGCCGCGGCGAGTTCTGGGGCGGTGAGAAGGCCGGCGTCGCCGGGCGAAACGGTGAGCGGCATGATGATGCCGAGGGTGGCGCCGGTCGCGGGTGCGCCGACCGACCAGGTGACGACGCTGGTGGCCGCGAGGGTACTGGCGCTCGTGCTCCCGGTCGCCCCGTCGATGGTCGCGGCGGTGGCGGTTGCGCCGAGCCCGTAAGCGCCCCAGGCGGTGAGGCCGAGCGCCGCGGCCGGCAGAGATGTTCGCAGGGTTGCGGTGGTGTTCGGCGCGATCGCCGGGCTGGTCACGTCGACGGCGAGCGAGTTGGGGTTCTGCGTGGGTGCCGCGCTCTGTGCGGGTGCCGCGCTGCTCGAGGCGCTGGGGGTCGGAGTGCCCGTGCCGGGGCTCGCTGAACCGGTCGAATCGCCGCCGGCAGCACCACCCGCCGCCAGCCAGGCCGTCAAGGCTGCGCGGGTTGCGAGCTGCGTGCGGTCTAGCCAGACGTGCACGGTGGTGGCCGGCACGGTCTGGTCGGTCGTGTTCGCGATCGAGACGGTGAGTCCGAGGTCTTGCCCGGCGGCCAGCACTCCGGCGTTGTCGGGCGCGAGGGCCATGGTGAGCGAGCCGGCTGACGAGTCGGGACTGCCGGAAGCCGCGGGTGACGTCGGCGCGGGAGTGGTGTCTGCTCGCGCGGAGGGGCTGCCGGGCATCCCAAGCACGATGACAACAACGAGGGCGAATACCGTGGCGAACGCGAGCCCGAAGGCGCGCCGGGGAGCATGAAGAGTTGCCGACATGCCCGTGAAACCCACAGTTCGGCCCGCTGTGGCCACCCGGAACGTGGGTTCGAGGCCGCGGCGGACGCTCGAATCTCCCGACCGCTCCATACCTGCGATTGTACGGTGCCAGTTTGTGCGCCGCCGCCTCTGCGGCGCACGGTGCGATTCCTCTTGGCTCAGTGGTAGGTGGCGCTACCAACGGTTGAAGCGACGTACACGCCGCCGCTTCAGCCCGGACCTCGTTGGGCGAGCGCGATCCGATTGGTTGACGCGAGCTACACGCCGCCGCTTCAGCCCTGACCTCGTTCGGTTGGCGTGATCCGATTGGTTGAAGTGACGTACGTGCCGCCGCTTCAGCCCGGACCTCCTTGGGTTGGCGCGATGCCATTGCCTGACCTCGTCGGGCTGAGCGCGATGCCACCGCCTGATATCGGTCGAAGCAGACGCGCTAGCCTGAGCTGCCGTAAAGTGACGGGGTGCAATCGGTAGCAGAATCTCTCAAGGCCCTGGCCGAGCTGGTCGGCAAACCGCCGGTGTCGGTGGTCGCACGGGCGTTCGCCGAGGCGGGCCACGAACTGGCACTGGTGGGTGGCCCGGTTCGAGACGCGTTTCTCGGTCGCTCCGTGCACGACCTCGACCTGACCACCGATGCCACGCCCGACCAGATTCTCAGCATCATCGCCCCGCTCGCCGACGCCCACTGGGACATCGGACGCGCCTTCGGAACGATCGGCGCACGTATCGGGGGTGAAACGGTCGAGATCACGACATACCGCTCTGACGTCTACGACCAGGTCACTCGTAAGCCCGCGGTCGAGTTCGGCACCTCACTCGAGACCGATCTGCTGCGCCGCGATTTCACCGTGAACGCGCTCGCGTTGAAGCTGCCCGAGCAAGTGCTGGTCGACCCGTCGGGCGGCATGGATGATCTGCTCGCGCACACCCTGCGAACCCCCTCCACGCCCGAAGTCTCCTTCGGCGACGACCCCCTGCGCATGCTGCGCGCCGTTCGATTCACGGCGCAACTCGGCTTCGAGGCAGACGACGACACCCGTGCCGCGCTCACCGACATGGCCGATCGAATCACCATCATCTCGGCCGAACGGGTGAACGAAGAGCTGAGCAAACTGCTGCGCTCGCCGTCGCCTCGGCGCGGAATCGAACTGCTCGTCGCATCGGGTCTCGCCGAGTACGTTCTGCCCGAGATTCCCGCGCTGAGGCTCGAAACCGATGAGCACCACCACCACAAAGACGTCTACCAGCACAGCCTCACAGTGCTCGACCAAGCCATCGACTTAGAGAACGAACGCCACCCGGGCGAGGAGCCAGACCTGACGTTGCGCCTGGCCGCCCTTCTGCACGACATCGGCAAGCCGGCGACCCGAAAGCTCGAGCCCGGCGGAGTGGTCTCGTTCTACCACCACGACCTGGTCGGCTCGAAACTCGCCAAGAAGCGGTTGCGCGCCCTGCGGTACGACAACGACACGATCGCCGACGTGGCGCGCCTCATCGAACTGCACCTGCGGTTCTTCGGCTATACCGACAGCGCCTGGACCGACTCGGCCGTGCGTCGTTACGTTCGGGATGCCGGCCCCCTCCTCGAACGTCTGCACATCCTTGTGCGGGCCGATGTCACCACTCGCAACCGACGTAAAGCCGATCAGCTCGCCTTCGCGTACGACGATCTCGAGACGCGCATCGCCGAGCTCGCCGAACAGGAGGAGCTCGATTCGACGAGACCCGATCTCGACGGCGAACAGATCATGAGCATCCTGAACCTGAAGCCGTCGCGCGACGTGGGTGAGGCCTACCGCTTCTTGCTCGAACTGCGTCTCGAAGAGGGGCCGCTCGGCGAGGAGGAGGCCACCCGCCGCCTGCTCGCGTGGTGGAGCGATCGCTGACTGAGGATGAGATGCCTGCCGAGGCATATATCGCCGCGGCAGGTCGCTGATCCTCGGTTAGTCGCGGTGCTCGGCGATAAAGTCTTCGAGCAGCGTGCGGGCAACGTCGTCGGGGTACTGCACCGCGGGGCTCTTCATGAAATAGGCCGAGGCCGACTCGATGGGGCCGCCGAGGCCCGCATCGCGGGCGATCGCTGCGGCGCGGAGGGCATCGATGACCACCCCGGCCGAGTTCGGTGAATCCCACACCTCGAGCTTGTACTCGAGGCTGATGGGAGCGTTACCGAAACCGTGCCCTTCGAGCCGCACGAAGGCGAACTTGCGGTCGTCGAGCCAGGGAATGTGATCGCTCGGCCCGATATGCACGTCGCGCGCCGGCAGGTCGATGTCGATGTTGCTCGTCACCGATTGAGTCTTCGAGATCTTCTTCGACTGCAGGCGCTTGCGCTCGAGCATGTTCTTGAAGTCCATGTTGCCGCCCACGTTGAGCTGGTAGGTGTGGTCGATCGTGATTCCACGGCTCTCGAGCAATCGGGCGAGCACGCGATGCGTGATGGTCGCACCCACCTGGCTCTTGATGTCGTCGCCGACGACGGGCACGCCGGCGGCGCGAAACTTCTCGGCCCACTCCGGGTCGCTCGCCACGAACACGGGCACCGCGTTCACGAGTGCCACTCCGGCGTCGATGGCGGCCTGCGCATAGAACTTGACGGCGTCGTCAGACCCCACGGGCAGGTAGCAGATGAGCACGTCGGCACCGCTGTCACGCAGAGCGGCGACCACGTCGACCACGGGTGCATCCGACTCGTCGATCAGCTCGCGGTAGTACTCACCGAGGCCGTCGAGCGTCGGGCCGCGCTGAACGGTGACGCCGGTCTGGGCCACGTCGGCGAACTTCAGCGTGTTGTTCTCGCTGGCCCAGATGGCGTCGGCGAGATCGAGGCCCACCTTTGCGGCATCCACTTCGAACGCCGCAACGAACTGGATGTCACCCACATGGTAGGCACCGAACCGCACGTGCATAAGACCCGGAACGACCTCGGCCTCGGGCGCGTCGTGGTAGAAGGTCACCCCTTGAATCAGTGAGTTCGCACAGTTTCCGACTCCGGCGATAGCGACCTTGATACCCATGTACGACAGCTTCTTTCGGTGAATGACAACGGCGTCAATCATAGCTAGCTATTGAGAAGCGGCTTTTCGATACAGAGCGAGGGTGGTTTCGGCGGTGAGATGCCAACTGTGGCGGGCACCGTACTGCGTCGCCGAGGCCGAAAGACGACCGAGCAGCGTGGGGCTCTCGAGCAGGCGCCTGATGGCCGAGGCCCAGACACTGGGGTCGCGGCTGTCGAGCAGCACTCCGCTGATACCGTCTCTCACCGACACCGCCATGCCCGAGGCCCGGCTGCTGACGACCGGCGTGCCCGAGGCGGCCGCCTCGAGGGCGACGAGGCCGAACGTCTCGGAGTGCGAGGGCAGCAGCAGCAGCGAAGCGCACCGCACGAGCTCAGCAGCCTCGGCGCGGGTCTTGGCTCCGACGAAATCGACGCGGTCGGCCACACCCAGCTCGCGGCTCAGTTCGCCGAGACCCGAGGCGTAGCTCTCGGCGCCGGGCGTCGAGCCACCGGCGATCACGAGGCGCGGCCTGTTCGCCGGCGCGATCGCCGCAAGGGCACGAATCGCGAGGTCGTACCCTTTGAGCGGCTGAATGCGGCCGAGCGACAGGATGTACGGCTCGTGGGCCTCGGCCGCCCCCGCCCCGCCTGGCGCCTCGCCGACCGCCGCCTGGCCCGACCGCGAAGGGTGGAACAGCCTCGAATCGACCCCGGGACCGATCACCTGCACGCGATCCGGCCGGGCACCGTACTCACGCACGATCGCCGCGCGTTCACCCTCGGTCGACGTGATCGTGGCGCCCGAGCGGGTGACGAGCATCCGCTCGGCGTTCAGCCGTGCCTCGGGCTCGGCCAGGTCTCCCGGAGCCCGCTCGGCATTCTTCAGGGCGGCCACGGTGTGCAGGCTCTGGATGTGCACAGAATGCTGCATGGTCGCCACCGGCAGAGCAGCCAGCCCCGACAGCCAATAGTGCGAGTGCAGCACGTCGAATCGCGGCAGTTGTGAGAGCTCTGACTGAAAGCGCCCGACAATGGGCGGCAGGTCTTCTTTGCGAACCGGATGCGGCGGGCCCGCCCGCAGAAATCGCACCGGAACGCCGCCAGCGGTGTACTCGACGGAAGGCTGGCCCTCCACCGTGCGGCGGGTGAGGAGCTCGACCTCGGCACCGAGGTCTGCCAGAGCCTCTCCGAGTGCGACGACGTAGACGTTCAGGCCGCCCGCGTCACCGGTTCCCGGAACAGCGAGTGGTGAGGTGTGCAGCGAAACGAGAGCAACACGCAACGCATTCACGGTGACACTCTAAGGGGTGACAGAGTAAACGTGTGCTGTTGCTGTAACGGCGCGCTTTTGCTCCTCTTCCCGTTCTGATAGGCTCCCTAGGTTGTCTACGTTCAGTGGGGTTCTCTCACGCGGGCGTCAGACCGCCGCACACACCCTCCTGCTACAGAAATTCTGTGGCCGATCTAGTCCAAAGGAGGTGGGTTAGTGACGCACAAGTACGAACTCATGGTCATCCTCGATCCAGAAATCGATGAGCGCACCGTGGCACCGAGTCTCGACAAGTTCCTCAACGTCATCCGCAAAGATGGTGGCACTGTCGACAACGTCGACATCTGGGGCCGCCGTCGCCTGGCTTACGAAATCAACAAGAAGACCGAAGGCATCTACGCCGTCGTGAAGCTCACCGCATCGGCCGACTCCACCAAGGAACTCGACCGCCAGCTGAAGCTGTCGGAAGCCGTCATGCGCACCAAGGTTCTTCGTGCCGAAGAAGCGATGGCACAAGTTGCTGCCGAGTCGAAGCGCAAAGAGGAGAAGGCTGCTCGCGCGGCTCTGAACCCGAAGTCGTCGACCGCGAAGACCGCCGCTCCCGCGGCTTCTGCTGCTGCCCCGTCGGCCGCATCCAGCGCTCCGAAGTCTGCTCCTGTTGCCCCGGCCGCTCGTGCCGCTGCAGCTGTCAGCGCTGCTTCGAAGTCTGCTGCTCCGGCCGCCGCTGCTCCTGTGTCTGCTGCTCCGGCCGAGACGCCCGCCCCTGTTCCTGCTGTCGCACCTGCGGAGTAGCCGACAATGGCCGGCGAAACCGTAATCACTGTGGTCGGTAACCTCACCGGCGATCCCGAGCTGCGTTACACGCAGAACGGGCTGGCGGTTGCCAACTTCACCATCGCTTCCACTCCTCGCACGTTCGATCGTGCGTCGAACGACTGGAAAGACGGCGAAGCGCTGTTTCTTCGTGCAAGCGTGTGGCGTGAATTCGCCGAGCACGTGGCCGGATCACTGACGAAAGGCTCCCGTGTCGTTGCGACCGGTCGTCTGCGCCAGCGCTCCTACGAGACGAAAGAGGGCGAAAAGCGCACCTCGATCGAACTCGAGGTCGACGAGATCGGCCCCAGCCTTCGGTATGCAACTGCTCAGGTGACGCGTGCGTCATCGTCGGGCGGAGCATCCGGTGGCGGCAACCGCGGTCAAGTCAGTGGTGGCGACGAGCCGTGGGCCGCAAGCGCCCCGGCCTCGGCAACTTCCTCCGGTGGCGGCGCTGATGTCTGGAACACTCCGGGCAGCTACAGCGACGAAACCCCCTTCTAACTCTTCACTTCTTCAGAAAGCAGAACACAACCATGGCTGGAAAGAGCAGCGGCGATCGCCGCAAGCCGATCCGCAAGGGGAAAGACGGCAAGAACGCCGCCCCGGCGAAGTCGATTCGCGTTGGTGTCATCGACTACAAAGACGTCAACACCCTCCGCAAATTCATCTCCGAGCGCGGAAAAATTCGTGCCCGTCGAATCACCGGCGTTTCCGTTCAGGAGCAGCGCCTCATTGCCCGTGCAGTCAAGAACGCCCGCGAGATGGCTCTGCTGCCATACGCAGGCTCGGGCCGGTAGGAGCTAACCCATGTCAAAACTCATCCTCACCCACGAGGTCTCTGGCCTCGGCTCAGCCGGTGACGTCGTCGAGGTCAAGAACGGCTTCGCACGTAACTACCTGATTCCTCAGGGCTTCGCGGTGACGTGGAGCCGCGGCGGCGAAAAGCAGATCGAATCGATCAAGGCTGCCCGCACTGCTCGCGAACTCGCGACCATCGAAGAAGCGCAGCACCTCAAGCAGGTTCTCGAGAACAACACCGTCAAGCTGACCGTCAAGGCCGGCAAAGAGGGTCGTCTGTTCGGGTCGGTCAAGACGAGCGACATCGCCGATGCCGTTTCGGCGGCCGGCTTCGGCTCGATCGACAAGCGCAAGATCGAGATCACGTCGCCGATCAAGGCGACGGGTACCCACGAGGCATCCATTCGCCTGCGTGATGACCTGAGCGCAACGATCACCATTCAGGTGCTTGCAGCCAAGTAGCAACAACTGATAAGGGGAGCCCCAGCGTTCATAACGAACGCTGGGGCTCCCCTTACTTTTGCCGAAAGTCAAGGGTTTTGTACACAGGGCTTTATTCATTTGTGAACATTCAACTGCGTGTCTAAACATCCACTTATCAACAGCCTGTGGCATTGTAAAAGCGCAGGTCAGAGTCTCATTGTGCACCGAAAGTTTAATTCTTTCCACAGTCCATTCCACAGGTTGTGCACAAGACGTGCGGCGTTTCTCCGTTTTATTGCACAGAGTTATACACAGGGTGATTTGTCACGCACCCCGAGCCCTTTCTAGTCTTAGGCAGCCGTTCAAAGCCAGTGGCGAAAGAGCGGTGTCGGGGGCTGGCGGTATGCCTAGCAGTAACCAAAAGGAGTACGGGTGTCAATAGCGCATCTCGGTCTGACGACCGACCAGCGGTCGGGCAACGAAAGCCGTGCACACGAGCGCACACCACCCCACGACCTTCTGGCTGAGCAGAGTGCCATCGGCGGAATGCTGCTGAGCAAAGATGCTGTGGCCGACGTGGTGGAGGTCGTTCGCGGTGCCGACTTCTACATTCCGAAGCACGAGCTCGTGTTCGATGCCATTCTCAACCTCTACTCGCATGGCGAGCCCACCGACGTCATTGCGGTCACCGACGAACTCACCAAATCGGGTGAGCTGACGCGAGCCGGCGGCGCGGAGTATCTGCACACTTTGACGAGCCTGGTGCCCACGGCCGCGAACGCCGGTTATTACGCCTCCATCGTCTCCGAGAAGGCGATCCTGCGCCGCCTGGTAGAGGCGGGCACCCGCATCGTGCAGATGGGGTACGCCAGTGAGGGCGAGGTGATGGATCTCGTCAACAACGCCCAGGCCGAGATCTATGCTGTGAACGGCAACACCGAAACCGAAGACTATGTTCCGCTCACCACGGCAGTGAACGCGGCCATCGACGAGATCGAGGCCGCGAAGGGCCGCGAAGGCCAGATGACGGGGGTGCCCACCGGATTCGCCGAGCTCGACTCTCTGACGAACGGGCTGCACCCCGGCCAGCTCATCATCGTCGCCGCACGCCCCGCCCTCGGTAAGTCGACACTCGCCCTCGACTTCGCTCGTGCCG
>JAODBB010000103.1 GCA_025463745.1 Subtercola sp. | reverse complement strand
CGGGTCAGATCCCAGTAGTCCACCAACTGGTACGGCCACACCTGCGAGACGCGCCCGCTGGCGTTCTTGTACCAGCTGTTCACGGTCGACGCACCCCAGGCCATTCCACGGCTCGCCACGTCGACCTTCGCATTGAACTCGTCGTGCACGTCTTGCCTGATCTCGACCGTCGACATGTCGTCTTCGAGCAGGTACTTGAAGCATTCGAGAATGTAGTTCGTCGCCAGCTCGGAGAACAGCAGAATGCTGCCGTTGATGACCAGGTTGGTGTTCGGGCCGAGAATGATGAAGAGGTTCGGAAAGTTGGGTACGTGAATGCCCATGTAGGCCCGGGCCTCGCCATCCCACTGCTCGTGGATGTCGATACCGCCACGACCCGTGAACGTCATCGGGGCCAAGAACTCCGAGGCCTTGAACCCGGTGGCGAACACGATCACGTCGACCTCGTGCAGCACGCCGTCGGCGGTGCGGATGCCCGTGGGAGTGATCTCGGTGATGGCAGTCGTCTCGAGGTGTACGTGGTCGCGCTTCAGTGCCGCCGGGTACACACCGTTGTCGCGCATCATGCGCTTGGCGCCCGGAGTGTAATGCGGGGTGACCTTCTCGAGCAGGTCGGGCCGGTCGGCGTAGGTCTTCTCGAGGTGCCCGAGCAGGTACTGCCGGAACTCCTCGTTCATCGGTGAGATCGAGACCTCGTGCTTCCATTCGGGGTCGACGACCATGACGGGCCTTCGGCCTTCGACCGAGATCCAGAACTGGTAGAACCGGAACCAGCGGTTGTAATACGGCACGTGGTCGAAGAGCCAGCGCAGGCCAGGGCTGATCGGCGAGTGGTAGGTCGGGGTCGGTTGCATCCACGGTGGTGTGCGCTGGAAGACGGTCATGTCGCTGACTTCGTCGACGATCGACGGAATGACCTGAAAGGCGCTCGCCCCGGTGCCGACCACGGCGACGCGCTTGCCGGTGAGGTCGACGTCGTGACGCCAGCGCGCCGTGTGGAATGCCGGGCCCTCGAAGGTGTCGATTCCCGCGATGTCGGGGATGTTCGGCCGGTTCAACTGGCCGACGGCCGTGATCACCGCATTCGCTTCATCCACATGCTCGGTGCCGTCGATGAGGTTCCGGCTGGTGACCACCCACATGTCGCGAGTTTCATCGAAGACCGCCGAGATCACCTCGGTTTCGAACCGAATGTATTTGCGCAAGCCGAACTTGTCGGCCACATCGCTGAAGTAATTGAAGATCGGGCCGCGAGAAGAGAACTGCTCTTTCCAGTCGGTCTTCTGCGCGAACGAGTAGCTGTAGGCGAAGTTGCTCGTGTCGAGCCGGCAGCCGGGGTAGGTGTTCTCGTACCACGTGCCGCCGATGTCGGCGTTCTTCTCGAGCACGATGAATTCGACGCCGGCCTGGGCCATGCGGTGCGACGCGACGAGACCCGACTGGCCCGCACCGATCACGATGACCCTGAAATCGCGATCGGGCGCGATGTCGTTCTTGTTCCAGAGCGGCAGGCCCATATCGGTAGGCAAGCCGAGTTCGTGGCTGAGCAGGGGGCGGTACTCGCCCGGTGTGACACCCGTGATGAATTCGGCGAGCAGGGTCAGCTGCTCGGGGTTCGGCTCTTCGCCCGCGCGGTAGCCGCTGTCTCGAAACCCGATCAGCGCGGCGAGCGCGAGTTCGCGCGCCTTCTCTTGCGCTGCGGGCGTCATTCCACCCTGCGGCTCGACGGCGGCCGTCATGGGCCGAAGCGGCGGCCGCAACTCTTCATCGAGCAGCGAGAAGTCGCCGGTGAGCTGAGCGAGAGCCGGCAGCAGCGCCGGCAGATCGGCGTCCAGCAGAATCGCTCGAAGCTCGTCTTCTGACTCGTCGAATGGTTCGATCGCAAGTTCTGTGGACATCACTGTACCTCCGTGGTACGGGCAAAAAGTGTGGGTGAAGAGCTGCGGTGCGGATGCGCCGCGGCTGAAAAACAAACGATGCTCACGAAGCGACGAGCGTGGCCTTCTTCGCGGTCCAGGCGTCGAGTGCTGCCCTGGCGCTTGAGGCCGCTTCTTCGAGGTAACCGGGTTCTTCGGTGCGCGTCGTGATCTCGACGCGCAGGCCGTTCGGGTCGAAGAAGTAGATCGACTTGATGAATTCGTGGTCGACGATGTCGGTCACCTGAACACCGGCGTTCTTGAGATCTTCGCGAACAGAGAGCACGTCGTCGAGGTTGTCGACTTCGAGCGCAAGGTGTTCGACCCAGCGAGGCGTGTTCGGAGACGGTTCGGGCATCGCGTTCTCGCCGAGATCGAAGAAGGCGACGTAGGAGCCGTCACCCATTTCGAAGAAGATGTGCGCGTACGGCTTCTCCTCACCCGTGCTCGGAACGACGTCGGCCTGCATGCAGTTGACCAGGGGCAGACCGAGGATGTCTTCGTAGAAGTGGCGCGTCTCTTCGGCGTCACGGCAGGGGTAGGCGAAGTGGAAGAGCTTCTTGATGAGCGCTGTGTTGGCCACGGCAGTGGGACCTTTCGTTGACGGTGGTTGTCTCTGTCAGGCTACGAACGCCGTGCCAAGGCGTCCAATACAAATGACCATGACCAAGTCGCCACTGATTCCTCAGCGCTATCGCTGAGGAGCCTCACTCCTGCCCTTCGAGCACCCCGGCCGTCAGGTGCCCGATGCCCGAGATGTACGAGTCGAGCTGGTCGCCCGGCTCGATCGGGCCGACCCCGGGAGGGGCGCCGGTGAAGATCAAGTCGCCGGGAAGGAGGGTCATCACGCTCGACGCGTAGGAGACGATTCCCGGCACATCGATGATCAGGTCGGAGGTGTTGACGTTCTGTCTCACGATGTCATTCACCGTGAGCAGAATGGTGAAGTCCGTCGGGTCGACACTCTCATCAGCGACGGTGATCCACGGGCCGAGCGGGCTGAAGGTGTCATAGCTCTTGCGCCGCGAGCGGTCGGCGGGGCTGCGCACGGTGATGTCGAGGCCCGCGGTGTAGCCCAGAACGTGATCGAGCGCACGCTCGACCGGGATGCTCGTTCCGCCCTGCCCGATGACGATCACCAGTTCTGACTCATGGTGCACCTCGTGACCGGCCTGCCTCACCGAAAAGGGCAGCACGATGTCGGTGCCGGGGTCGGCGAGCGACGACGGGGCTTTGAGAAAGACGTCGAAATCCATCATCCACTTCTCGACCTTGCCGAGCGTGCGCTCCTGCACGCCATGCATTTCTTCGACGTGCGCACTGTAGTTGCTCGCCGCCGCGATGATCTTCGACGGATTCAGTGCCGGCGCCCGCAGAGTGACGCTGTCGATCGCGATGCGTTCGCCGTTTGCTGCGATTCGTTCGATTTCGGGCTTGAGCGAGCCGAAATCCCGGCAGAGTCCGCGCCACCAGCCGGCGATGAGAGCGTCGTCGGTATAGCCGGGCACCGCGTCGGTGACGTCGACCAACTCGTCGTCGCTGACGACGACGCCGAGTCGATAGGTGTTAAAAAGTGCGAGTTTCATCAGGCCTCATAGCTTGTGGTCGGTCGTCAACCAACATATCTGCGGCACGCGGGAGAGCAAGAGGTGAAACCGAACCGATGAGTATCAGACGGTTATCACGTAATAGCTTTCGAGTGTCTCTGGGCATACATCTTCAGATTATGGTGAGTGACGGACGCAGCGTCGAGCCGATTCTCCAAGGTGGCCGCACTGCAGAACACCCGAAGCACCACAGTGTCATCAACACAGTGTCATCAACGTCGATGAAGAGGAGCACAATCACAATGAAATTCAGCCCTCGCCGCAGCATTCTCGCCGCGGCCGCCCTTGGAGCGTCAGCATTGCTCCTGGCGGCATGTAGTTCCACTCCGTCGGCCGATGCCGGCGGCGCCAGCTCGTCGGGAAGCCCGGGTGCGCTGACAACCGTCACCGTGGCCTACAACCCGGCGGCTCAGTTCGCCCCGATGTTCGTCGGAATGTCTTCGGGTATCTTCGCCAAGCACGGCCTCGCGCTGAACATCGTGCCGCAGACCGACGTCGCATCCATCGTTTCGGGTGTCGCCAGCGGGCAGTACAACTTCGGCTTCGCAACCGTGGTGAACGTGGTCGTGGCAGACGCCAACGGCGTTCCGATCAAGGTCGTGTCGACGGTTGACGGCCAGCAGACGCCCACCGAGACCCCCACGCAGGGCAACGCCTTGGTCGCCGGCCCCAACACGGGCATCACCAGCGCTAAAGACCTCGGCGGCAAGACCGTCGGTGTCGTCGGCCTGCAGGGTCTCAACACCGTCGGCCTGCAGCAGCTCGCCGCGAATGCCGGAGTCGACGTCACGTCGATCAAGCTCGTTCAGCTGCCGTTCGGGCAGATGGCCGATGCCTTGGCCAACGGGTCGGTTCAGGCAGCCGTCATGCAGAGCCCCTTCATCGCCGATGGAATCGCCAAGGGCGGAGTGGTGATCGCGAAACCGAACGTCGAACTCTTCTCGAACGCTGCCGTGGGCGTCATGGTGACAAGCCAGGGTTACATCGACAGCAACGAAGCTCAGGTTCAGGCCTTCAGCGACGCGATGATCGAATCGCAGGCATACGCTGCTGCGCACATCGACGAGGCTCGTGCCACACTGGTCACCAACCTGCAGCTGACACCTGCCGCAGCAGCAGCCGCGACCTGGTGCACGACGTGCGACCCGACGGTGAACACCAAGGGTCTCGACATCGTGCAGAAGGCGCTGAAGCAGTTCGCGAACACCGACGACACCACACCGACCGACCAGCTCGTCTGGGCCGGTGCGCTGAAGAAGTAACAGAACCCGCATTACAGGTGACTGGTTCTCCTTCTGGCTTCTTCCGGCCAGAAGGAGAACCAGTCACCTTCACAAAGATCATTCGACAAGGCCGTCATGATCGGCCCGTACAACAGTGAGGTTGACGACGTGTCATTCGCTCTCAAGAGAGTTCTCCCGCCGGTTCTCGTCATCGTCTTCATCCTTGCCATCTGGCAGGTTCTGACTGTCACCAAGGTCTTCTCCGAAACCCAGTTTCCGACCATGACGAGCACGATGGCAGCGCTCGGCAACGCTCTGGTGAGCCCGATTCTCTGGCAGGCCGTCGGCGCCACCCTCGAGGGCTGGATCGTCGGCCTCATCATCGCCTCGGTGCTCGCGCTGATCGTCGGCTCGCTCTTGGCTTCGAGCACGCTGGCCTTTCGCGCCTCGGCCGCGACGATCGAGGTCTTCAAGTCGATTCCCGCCGTCGCGATTCTGCCCATCGTGATTCTGGTGCTCGGCTCGACCATGAACATGAAAATCTTCCTGATCAGTTTCGGCGTCTTCTGGCCGCTGCTGATCCAGGTCATCTACGGCGTGCGATCGATGGACCCGACCGTGCGCGACACCGCCAAGATCCTGGGCGTGCGCGGTGTTCGCCGCTTCTTGGTGGTCACGATGCCGAGCGCAGCGCCGTACATCGCGACGGGACTCCGCATCGCCTCGATCGGCGCTCTAATTCTTGCGGTGGTGGCCGAACTCGTCGGCGGCGCCGCGGGAATCGGGCGCAACATCCTCATCGCAGAAAACGGCGGCTCCGCGCAATACGCGCTCATGTACGCCTACATCATCGTCGCCGGTTTTCTCGGAATCATTCTGACCGGCCTCTTCACCCTGATCGAGACCAGAGTCATGCATTGGCACGAGAGCCAGCGAAACGCCCGAAGCAACGAGGAGAGCGCCAAATGAGAGACCTGGCATCGGTCGAAACGCAGCGCACCGGAGCGCCCCTCTCGGGCGTGATCGCGAGCGAAATCGACATCGCCGAGGGAGCGGAATACGCTGGCGCGACCAGCACGGGCAGCCAGCCCGGCGGGTCGCCGAAGAGGCGCAAGCGCACGGCGCGTAAAGCGCTGATGACCGTCGTGCTCGCCATCGGGCTGCCGATCATCCTCTTGGTGGTCTGGTGGATTCTCTCGGCGAACAGCCACTCGCCGTACTTTCCGCCGCTGTCGAAGATTCTCGACCAGTTCTGGAAGCTCTGGATCATCGGCCCCGCGAAGGCTCAACTCGTGCCGAGCCTCAGCCACCTCGCCATCGGCTATGTCGGTGGTTCGCTCATCGGCATCATCTCGGGTGTACTGCTCTGGCGCCTCCCGGCGGTTCGCCGAGCGACCTCTCCGGTTGTCTACTTTCTCTACGTGCTTCCCGCGCCGGCCTTGCTGCCTGCCCTCATCGCCATCTTCGGCATCGGCGAGATGCGGCAGATCGCCCTCATCGCATTCGGCGCGATCTGGCCGACCCTGCTGAACACCCTCGACGGAATGCGCGGCGTCGACCAGGTCAAGTTCGACTCGGCGAAGGCGATGCGGCTCTCACCGGTTCGCACGGTCTGGTCGGTCGTCTTGCCCGGCGCGTCGCCGCAGATCGCCGCAGGGCTCCGGGCGGGCCTGCAGGTGTCGATCATTCTGATGGTGATCTCAGAGATGGTCGCCTCCACGGGCGGCATCGGCTACTTCATCTTGCAGTCGCAGGCCAACCTCGCGCTGGTGGCGATGTGGACGGGCATCCTCATGCTCGCCATCATCGGCACGGTGCTGAACTACCTCTTCGTGGGCGTCGAACATCGGGTACTCGCCTGGTTCTACGGCTCGCGCGCACTCGAAGGGCGCTGAGCAATGAGCACCGATTGCGCTGTGGCGCCTCGCCCGAACATCCAGACACCCACTTCGACCCGCTCACGCCTGACAGGAGACGCACGATGACCTCGACGCCGACCATTTCCGTTTCGAACACACAGGGCAAGCCCATCACCCCCATTCTCGATGTCGACTCGTTGCGCAAGGTCTACAACCAGGGGGCCGCCAACGAGAACCTGGCCATCGATTCGGTGACCTTCTCTGTGAACAAGGGCGAGTTTCTCTGCATCGTCGGGCCGAGTGGATGCGGCAAGACCACCTTGCTGCGCACCATTTCGGGCCTGGCCAAGCCGACCGTGGGCACCGTGCAGTTCGAGGGCACTACTCTCACCCGGGTGCCCGACGGCCTCGGCGTCGTCTTTCAGGATTACGCCCGGTCGCTGTACCCGTGGATGACCAACCTGCAGAACGTGTCGCTGCCCCTGAAGGCGAGGGGCATGAAGAAGGCCGAGCGCCTCCGCCGCACGCACGAGGTGCTCGATTCGGTCGGGCTCTCGAAGGTAGCGAACCAGTACCCCTGGCAGCTCTCCGGCGGCATGCAGCAGCGCGTCGCCATCGCTAGAGCCCTCTCGTACAAGCCCGATCTGCTGCTGATGGATGAGCCGTTCGCCTCGGTCGACGCCCAGACGCGGTTCGACCTCGAAGACCTCATCTTGAAGGTGCGTGCAGAGTACGGCGTGACAGTGGTGCTCGTCACCCACGACATCGATGAGGCCGTGTACCTCTCCGACCGCATCGTCGTTCTCTCGAAGGGCCCGAGCCACGTTCGTGAAGTGGTTCCCGTCGAGCTCGGCGAGCGCGAACAGCTCGCGACGCGGTCGAGCGACGGCTTCTTGACGTTGCGCAACCACCTGCTCGAGCTCGTGATGCCGCGCTGAGCGGAACGCCGAACATGACACTGCAGACACGCCCCGAAACCGCGCCCGAAGCCGCGCCCGCTTCCGCACCCCTCGTCGCCGAGCGCGACACCATCGCCGATCTTCTCGCTGCAGCCATCCGCGCGATCGGCGTCGAACACGTCTTCACCCTGATGGGCGCGGGCAACCTGCGGCTGGTGCATCACCTCGCGGCCGACTACGGCGTGCAGGTGCACCATCTGCGGCACGAGAATACCGCCATCGGTGCGGCCGACGGGTTCGCGCGCACCACCGGCGAGGTCGGGTGGTGCACAGTCACCCAGGGGCCGGGCTTCACGAATATCTTCACCGCGCTGATCACGGCGGCGAAAGGCAGCACTCCGCTGGTTCTGGTGACCGCCGATTCGTCGAACCTCGATGAGCGCATCGCGCCGTTCGCGGGCGGCATTCAGGGGCTCGACCCCGAGATCATGCTGAAGCCGCTCGGCATCCCCGTGATCCGCGCCACCTTCGACTCGGCCGCAGACGATCTGGTCGATGCGTACTTGCTCGCGCGTGACGAGCGCCGTCCGGTCGTGTTCGTATTGCCGGCGGGGCTCGACACCAAACACGCTCCATCGATGAGCGTGGATGCGGCCGCCGCGCGGGCAGCCGTGCGGGTTGCTCCTGCCGTGCATCCGCTCGATGCTGCCGCTGTCGGGGCCGCTGCCGACGAGCTGCTCGCCGCCCGGCATCCGGTCATTCTCGCCGGGCGAGGCGCTCTGGATGCCCGATCACTTCTCGTTGAGCTCGCCGATCTTGTCGGCGCTCATCTGTCTACCACCATCAAGGCGACCGGCCTGTTTCACGGCGTGCCGTCTGACCTCGGAATCTTCGGCGGATTCTCTCACGAGACCGCGGCGGAGACGATACATGCCTCAGATTGCATATTGGCGGTCGGGGCCGCGGTGAATCTCTTCCAGACCCGAAAGTCTGTGCTGGTCGAGAACGCGCGACTCCTTCAGATCGACACCGATCCGGCCGCCTTCGGCCAGTACGAACCCGTGACGGTCGGCATCGTCGGCGACGCGGTGCAGGCCGTTTCGGCACTCATCGACGCGGTGCGGCTTCGGCTCACCGAACGCGGCGAGAGTGGCCGCACGGCACCGGATGCCCCGCAGCCCGCACCCTTCGCCGACGTATCGACGATCGGCTCGCTCGACCCCCGGGTCGTCTGCGAGCGCCTCGACGTTCTCTTGTCGGCAGACCGCACGGTGGTCATCGACAATGGGCACTTCGGCAGCTTTCCGATCATGCATCTCACTCACACCGACCCGGCCGGCTTCGTCTGGCTCTCGGATTTCGGGGCGATCGGCTGTGCGATCGGCGCCGGCATCGCGGCCGCCGTGGCCCACCCCGACTCGCAAGCGGTGCTGTTCATCGGCGACTGCGGTTTCTACATGACGATGGGCGACTTCGAGACCGCCGTGCGCGAGAAGATTCCTCTGCTGGTGGTGTGCATGAACGACGGTGCTGCTGGATCGGAGCTGCAGCACATGAAGGATTGGTCGGTACCGACCGCTGAGGCCATCTTCGGGGTGGCCGACATCGCTGCTGCGGCGGCGGGCATGGGCTCGCAGGCCGCGCTCATCTCGAGTCTCGACGAACTCGAGCCCGCTCTTGCCGGCTGGCAGCGCGAGCGCGGGCCGCTGTTTCTCGACGTGCACATCTCGCGGGCGGTGCGCTCCCCCATCTACGATCACGTGTGATCCGAGCCAGATTCTCGTCTATACGAGTTTCGTACTGGGCCTAGGATTTGATCGGCGCCACCGCGTCTACTCAGCCCACGCGGAATTCTGAATCACGTCGACGAAGTCGATGTGGGCGAAGCCGGGAACGAAGTGCTCGAGCACATCGGAGTTGACTGTTCCGAACGTCGTCGCCGGCCGGTCTTTGAACCCGTCTGTGAAGGCTTGCAAGATCTGCCGCTTGAAGTCGGGGCGTGGATGCACGGCGGTCACACCCTTGATCTCCGCTGCACTGAGGTTACCGAGGCGCAGCCCGAGCACATCGGTCTCGACCCCCGCCGTGGTGGCGGCGATCTCGGGTGCCATCTTGTACGGCACCTCCGGCGTCGTGTGCAGCGCGATCGCCATCCACACCGTGTCGGCATCGGCGGCCGAGAAGCCGTGCGTCAATAGGAACGCGCGAGCCTGTTCTGCGCTGTCGAGTTCGAACCGCTGATCATCGCTCTTGTACGGCGACACAAGCCCGGTATCGTGAAAGAGTGCTGCCACGTAAAGCAGTTCGGGATCGGGCGTCAGGCTCAGAGCGCGGGCCTGCAGGCTGCCGAACAGAAATACCCGGCGTGAGTGGTTGAAGATCAGGGGCGTCGTCGTCTCCCGCACCAGTTCTGTGGCCTCCGTGGCGACCTGGCTGACGGGAATGGTGATTCCGGCGATAATCTCTGACATGGTGTGCTCCGATCGGGTGAGGTGTGCTGACTACTCAACCCTCTCGAGATCCACCAGCCCACGCCGCTCGTGAACGGCCGTGAACCCCTCAGA
>JAODBB010000069.1 GCA_025463745.1 Subtercola sp. | reverse complement strand
CGAAAACCCAGGAATCGCTGTCTGACATGACGGCCATCACGCAAGAGACCCTCAGCGTGTCAGGCATTCTGCTCTCGAAGAGCTTCAACCGGCAGAACACCGAGATCGCCCGCTACTCGAATGAGAATGCGAACCAGGTGCGGCTGCAGGTGAGCCAGCAGATGAGCGGCCAGTGGTTCTTCGCGATGGTCAGCATTTTCTTGTCGAGCATCCCGGCCATCGTGTATCTAGTGGCCGGTCTGCTCATGAACAACGGAGCCGTCGACATCACGGCCGGAACGATCGTGGCGTTCACGACCGTGCAGGCGCGGCTGCTCTTTCCGTTGCTCGGGCTGCTGCGCGTGGCGCTCGACTTGCAGACGTCGGGTGCGCTGTTCGCGCGCATCTTCGAGTACATGGATCTGAAGCCGTCGATCGCCGACAGCCCGGGGGCCGTCGAGGTGCCGACGAGCCTGTCGAGCGGCGACGAATTCGATCCGGATGCTGCGGGCCGGGTCGCGTTCGACAACGTCACCTTCCGCTACGCCGACGCCTCGGCCGATTCGCGCCCCACTCTCGGCGGAGTCTCGTTCGAGATCGAGCCCGGTCAGTTCGCAGCGTTCGTCGGGGCATCCGGAGCCGGTAAGACGACCATTTCGTACCTCATCCCTCGTTTCTACGAGGCGACCGGCGGGCGTGTGCTCTTCGGGGGCATCGACGTGCGCGATCTGAAGCAGGAATCGCTCGTCGCCCACCTCGGCATCGTCAGCCAGGAGACGTACCTCTTTCATGCGACCGTGGCCGACAACCTGCGCTACGCGAAACCGGATGCCACGCAGTCCGAGCTCGAGGTGGCGGCGACGAAGGCGAACATCCACGAGCGCATCATGAGCTTCGATGACGGCTACGACACAGTGGTGGGGGAGCGCGGATACCGGCTCTCGGGCGGTGAGAAACAGCGCATCGCCATTGCCCGGGTACTGCTGAAAGACCCGGCGGTGCTGATTCTCGATGAGGCGACGAGCGCGCTCGACTCCATCTCGGAGCGCATCGTGCAGCAGGCGCTCGACACAGCGGCGCGGGGGCGCACCACGATTGCGATCGCGCACCGCCTGTCGACGGTGGTGTCGGCCGATGTGATCTTCGTCATCGACGAGGGCCAGATCGTCGAGCGCGGTACCCACGCCGAACTTCTGGCCGCCGGAGGCGCCTACACGAGCCTGTACTCGGAGCAGGTTACGACGTCGGCATAGAGCCGCGAGAGAAGCGTTTGCAGACGAGAGACGGCGTTGCGGCAGCTTCTCTGGTCTGGAAAGGCTTCTCTCGCCGAGGCGGAGAACTCTGCTCAGTGAGCGGCGAAGGGGGCGAGGAAGGTTGTGAGGTGCGCCGTGTAGGAGGCCGGGTCGACGTTGTAGCTCTGGATGTGCGTGGCTCCGGTCACCGGAACGTAGGTCGAGAGCGGCAGGGCGGCGGCGAACTGGGCGCTCTCGGCGGGAGGCACGAGCGGGTCTGACAGGCCCTGGAAGAGGAGAACGGGCATCCGCTCGAAGGGTGCCGTCTGGTCGAGTTGGTCGAGATCGGCGAGGTTGATGTTCGCGCGCCAGGTGACGGCCTGCTTCAGCGCTCCGCCGAGAAACCCCAGGTGGAAGCGGTCGGCCTGGCCCTGCAGCACTCCGGCCCAGTTCAGCACCGGCGCGTCGAGCATCATGCCGACAACGGCCGACGCGTGCGCGGAATGCTGCATGAACTGCGTGACGATGCTGCCGCCCATCGAGTCGCCGTAGAGGATGAACTTCTTCGCGCCCTGGGTCTGGGCGTAGTCGACTGCAGAGTCGAGGTCGTGCCACTCGGTTTCGCCGAGATGGATGAGCCCGTCGGGGCTCGGCGGTGCGCCGACATCGTTGCGATAGGTGATGAGCAGGGTGGGCAGCCCTGAGGCCGCGAGGGTGGGCAGCGGGCGGAGTCCGCCGACCCGGGCGCCGTCGATGCCGTGCACGAAAATGACCCAGGTGCTGCCCGTGCCGGCGACCTGCCACGCGGGCATCGGGCCCAGTTCGCCACTGACCGTGACGTTGGTGAAGGGGATGCCGAGGGCCGATTGCGGGTCGCCGACGTACAGATTGGGGTTGAGTTCGACCTTCGTGCCCACGGTCAGCGTGCCCTGGATGTTCGTGATCGGCCGGGTGACCGTGGTGTCGGTGGTCGAGGTGGTGGGGCCGATGAGGGCGGTGCCGCTGGCGGCGGGGGTGGTGTCGGTGGGGGTGCCGCCGGTCGCCGGGGTGGTGCTGGGTGCGGTGGCGCTGGGGGCGGGGGTGGTGCTGGGTGCGGCGGGGGTTGCGCTGGGTGCAGTAGCGCCGCTGGGTGTGCCGGATGCGTCGGTCGCGGCGGCGCCCCAGACCAGACCGTACGTGCCGATGCGCAGGGTGGTCGCCGACTTCTCGAGGGTGATCTCGCCGTTCGAGAGGGCGACAACGGTGCCGGCGGGCGTCGAAATGCTGTGATGCGGAGTCAGCAAGATCTGGGCTCCGCCGAACGCGATGCCTCCGCAGGCGAGCAGCGCGGCGACCACGACGGATGCGCCGGTGATCCAGGGCCAGCGTCGGCGGTGCCGCGGCTTGCGCCGTTCGCAGCTCCGGCCTGCACGGCCTGAACCTGCGCTCCCGCCCCGGTGCGGGCTGGGCGGCGTAGTCACACGCCCACTCTATTGCGCCGGTGGCTCCGGCTCGGCGACGTGGCGCCACCCCGTAGCCCGCGAGAGAAGCACTTTCGGACGAGAGACGCTGTTGCGGCGGCACCTCTCGTCCGAAAGTGCTTCTCTCGCCGGGCGGGGCGGGCCGGGCGGGTGGGGTCGGGTGGGGTGGGATTGGAGGGGAGGGCTAAAAGCCGAGTCGGGCGGCGATCGACTCGCCGCCGGCGTGCTCGATCTGCTCGGCCTCGATACGAGACTCGGCGCCTTCGAGCTTCTCTTTCGCCTCGGATTCGAAGCGTTCGAGCTTCTCGTGGGCGGAGAGGTGCCGAGCGGGCTCGGTGCTGGCGAAGATGTTCGACAGGGGCAGCTCGGCTCCGGTTCGCAGGGCATCCAGCCACGCCGACGTCGTGGCGACCGCCGCGAAACCCGACTGCAGAACCACGAGCACGCTCTCGTGCAGTTCTTTCGCCGAGATGGCACCCGCCGCGTTCGCGAAGTCGAGGGTGCCGGTCGCGTCAGAGAGCAGTTCGACCGCGAGACCGCGCTGCGTTGCATCCCGAGCGGTCGCCTCGTCGCAGTTCTGCGTCATGTAGCCGACGATCGTGATGGTGTCAACGCCGGCGCCCGTGAGCCATTCGGCGAGGTCGGTGCCGTCGAAGGCCGAGTCTTCGCTCTTCTGCACGAGGTGGTCACGCGGCTTGGTTGCGACGGTCTCGTGAAGTTGTACTCCGTGACTGCCCTTCGCGAAGATCGGCGACGACGGGTCGGCGACGTGCTGAATGACGACAATGGGCACGTGAGCATCTGCCGCGGCATCCATCGCCATCATGATGTTCGGCAGGCTGACGTGCAGGGAGGGGAAACCGATGGGGAGCTTGCCGTCGATGTACTCGTTCTGCACATCGATCACTATGAGTGCGCGTTTCACAGCCTCAACGTAACACCGCAGGCTCGGTCTTTACCGTCAAGTACAGTGGACGAGTGAAATACGCAGAGACAGTTCTCGACCTGATCGGCAACACCCCGCTCGTTCGCCTCAACCGGGTGACCGACGGCATCGGGGCCACGGTTCTCGCCAAAATCGAGTACCTGAACCCGGGCGGTTCGTCGAAAGACCGCATCGCCACGCGCATCATCGACGCCGCCGAGCGCGAGGGTCTGCTGAAGCCGGGCGGAACCATCGTCGAACCCACCTCGGGCAACACCGGCGTGGGGCTGGCGCTGGTGGCGCAGCAGCGCGGCTACCGCTGCGTGTTCGTGCTGCCCGACAAGGTGGGCGAAGACAAGCGCAACGTTCTGACGGCGTACGGTGCCGAGATCGTGGTCACTCCGACGGCCGTGGCGCCCGAGCATCCCGACTCGTATTACTCGGTTTCTGACCGGCTGGCGCGTGAGATTCCCGGGGCTTTCAAGCCCAACCAGTACGCGAACCCGAACGGGCCGCTCAGCCACTACGAGACCACCGGCCCCGAGATCTGGCGCGACACCGATGGCCGCGTCACACATTTCGTGGCGGGCGTGGGCACCGGCGGAACCATCAGCGGCACCGGCAAGTACCTCAAAGAGGTATCGGATGGCCGGGTTCAGGTGATCGGTGCCGACCCCGAGGGGTCGGTGTATTCCGGCGGAACCGGGCGCCCCTACCTCGTCGAGGGTGTGGGCGAAGATTTCTGGCCGAGTGCCTACGACCCGAGCGTCGTCGACCGCGTGGTCGCGTCGAGCGATGCCGAGTCATTCGACCTCACCCGGCGGCTCGCCCGCGAAGAGGGGTTGCTGGTCGGCGGTTCAAGCGGGCTCGCCGTTTCGGTGGCGCTCAAGATAGCGGCCGACCTGCCCTCCGACGCCATCGTGGTGGTGCTGCTGCCCGATGGCGGCCGCGGCTACCTGGGCAAGATCTTCAACGAGAAGTGGATGCGGTCGTACGGCTTCACCGAGGAGTCGAGCGAGAGCACGGTGCGCGATCTGCTCGGGCTGAAGAACGGTTCGCTGCCCGATCTGGTGCACGCGCATCCGACCGACACCGTGCACGATGCCATCGAGATCATGGCGAAGTACGGGGTGTCGCAACTGCCGATGCTGAGTGCGGAGCCGCCGGTGGTGATCGGCGAGGTGGTCGGGTCGATCAACGAGCAGACGCTGCTCGAGCAGGTGTTCACCGGGGCCGCGAAGATGCCCGACAAGGTGGGGCCGTTCGCCAGCGAGACGTTGCCGCTGATCGGCATCAACGAGTCGGTTTCGGCTGCGCGGGCAGCCTTGACCACCGCGCAGGCGCTGCTGGTGACCGACGACGGCAAGCCCGTGTCGGTTGTCACGCGGCAAGACCTGCTGAGCTTCCTGAGCGAATAGAGAAAACACCATGTCTGACTCGCAGCATTTCGAAACCACCGCCATCCACGCCGGGCAGGAGTTCGACCCCACGACCGGTTCGATCATCCCGCCCATCTACCAGACGTCGACCTTCGTGCAAGACGGCATCGGTGGTTTTCGAAACGGCTACGAGTATGCGCGCGGCGGCAACCCCACGCGCACGTCACTCGAGACACTGGTCGCTGCGCTCGAGGGCGGGGCGCACGGGTACTCCTTCTCGTCGGGGCTGGCGGCTGAGGATGCTCTGCTGCGCGCCGCGCTCGAACCGGGCGATCACGTGGTGCTCGGCAACGACGTATACGGCGGAACCCACCGGCTGATCAGCAAGATTCACGGCAAGTCCGGCATCCTGAACGACACGGTCGAGATGATGGATCTTGACGCCGTTCGTGCGGCGGTCATCCCGGGCAAGACGAAGATTCTCTGGCTCGAGACCCCCAGCAACCCGCTGATGAAGATCAGTGACATCGCCGCCCTCGCCGAGGTCGGGCATGCCAGCGGCGCGATCGTCGTGGTCGACAACACGTTCGCATCGCCCTACCTGCAGCAGCCGTTGGCGCTCGGCGCCGATGTGGTGGTGCACTCCACCACGAAGTACCTCGGTGGACACTCCGACGTGCTCGGCGGCGCAATCGTACTGAACGACGAGGCTCTTGCGGCCGCGGTCGGCTTTCAGCAGTTCGCCGCGGGTGCCGTGTCGGGTCCGATGGATGCCTGGCTCACCGTTCGCGGAATCAAGACGCTCGCCGTGCGCATGGATCGGCACAGCGCCAATGCACAGGCCATCGCCGAGCATCTGGTCGGGCATCCGGCGCTCGATCGGGTGTACTACCCCGGGCTGCCGTCGCACCCGGGTCACGAGCTGGCTTGCCGCCAGATGTCGGGCTTCGGCGGCATGCTCTCGGTGAGTGTCGCGGCCGGCCCCGCCGCCGCGCGGCGCTTCGCCGAGTCGACGAAGCTCTTCTCGCTCGCCGAGTCGCTCGGCGGCGTCGAGTCGCTGATCGGCTACCCCAGCGAGATGACTCATGCGTCGGTGCGCGGCACCGCACTCGAGGTGCCCGACAACGTCATCCGTCTCTCGGTGGGCATCGAGAACGTCACCGACCTGCTGGCCGACCTCGACGAGGCGCTCGCCGCGCTCTGAATTTATTGCTGCGCCGCCGCCTCTGCGGCGCAGCGTGCGCGCTCGGCACTCCGCGACCGTCGGCACAGCGTGCGCTTTGCGCGCCCCGATCATCGATTCGGCGAGCGGTGCGATTGCGCAGCTCGACTTTCGGCGGAGCTCAGCGTATCCGTGCCGCCATTCTCGACGGTTTTGCTGTGCGCCGCCGAAAGTCGAGTGGCAATTCGGCGTCACCGAGCGCGGTTGCAGGGTGAAGCGGGTCACGCGGCGTGGTGCGACTCCACTTTCGTCGGAGCAGGGCGAGCATGTGGTTCCCACGTCGGCCGTGGGGGCTGCGCTCCGACGAAAGTGGAGTGGACGCTAGCTGTTGCAGCACTCAACCGGATTAGCACGGTGTGGCGCGCGAGGCGCGCACGTTGCGCCGCAGAGGCGGCGGCGTTTGGCTGCACCCGGGGCGCGGGTACGGTGTGGCGAGCGAAGCTCGCACGTTGCGCCGCAGAGGCGGCGGGTGTTGTTCGGCCCGGGAGGGTTGGGCACGGTGCGGTGAGCGAAGCTCGCACGCTGCGCCGCAGAGGCGGCGGGTGTTGTTCGGCCCGGGAGGGTTGGGCACGGTGCGGTGAGCGAAGCTCGCACGCTGCGCCGCAGAGGCGGCGGCGCAGCAATATATATCAGAGGTCGGCGTCGCCGAACGTCGCCTCGTCGGGCGACGAG
>JAODBB010000051.1 GCA_025463745.1 Subtercola sp. | reverse complement strand
AATCGACGGTGGTTACACCGTCTGCGGCGTTCATGAAGTCGACGACCCGGGAGTCAGCCCGGTCTCGTGATCGCAGCTGTTCACCGACGACGGCGGCCGACTGATCGACGAGTTCTTTCGAACGCCTGCCCATTCTAGCCTCTTCTGACGCGGTGAGCAGGATTCGTGCGGTAGCATCCGGCGCAACCACCGTCGTGATGTCGCGGCCCTCGACCACGATGCCGGGCTGCGTGGCCTCTGCGACGATGCGCCGGAACAGCGCCGTGAGGTGCGTGCGCACCTCGGGCAGCCGCGCGACGAGCCGCACCTCGCTCGTCACCCATGGCTCGCGAATGGCCACAGTCACGTCGTCGGGGCCCACCTTCACGAAGTAGTGATCGGGGTCGGTGCCCACGGTGAAATCGAACTCGCCGAGCGATTCGACCACCACGAGCGGGTTCTCGGCGTCGAGCCCGCGATCGAGCAGCATCCAGGCGAGTGCGCGGTACGCGGCCCCAGTGTCGAGGTAGGCGTACCCGAGTTCACGCGCGGCCTGTTTGCTCACGCTCGACTTGCCGCTGCCGGCCGGGCCGTCGATGGCCACAACGATGGCGGTCATTGCGCGATCCGCAGTCTGCATTCGATCAACCCGAGGGTGAGGCGCGTGTGGCGCGTGTTGGAGACGACGGTTGCGATCATCCTGCGATCCGCCATCCGCGTTCGATCAACCAGTCCGTGAGCCGCCCGAGGCTCTCGGGAAGAACGGCGATCTCGGCGAAACCGATGGCAGCACCCGGTGAGTGCTCGAGGCGCAGGTCTTCGAGGTTCACGTCGGCTTGACCGATTTCAGCCAGCAGTCTCGCCAGTTCGCCCGGGCGATCATCCACCATCACCACCAGTAGCGAGTAGCGCCGATCGAGGCCGTGTTTGCCCGGGATGCGCGCGACTCCCGTATTTCCGCCGGCCAGCTCTTCGGCCAGCCGGCGACTCGCGCCCACCGCTTCGGGTGCCTCGAGCGTTTTGATGAGCCGGTCGAGATCGACCCGGAACTGGCTCAGGATGCTCGCAACCGGCGCCGCGTTCGCCCCCAGTATCTGCACCCACAGTTGCGGGTCGCTGGCGGCGATTCGTGTCACGTCGCGAAGACCCTGACCGGCCAGGTTCACGGCGGCGCCCGGAGCATCGATCAGCCTCCTCGCCATCAACGACGAGATCACCTGCGGCACGTGCGAGACCAGCGCGACGCTGCGGTCGTGATCTTCGGGGGTCATCTCGACGATGGAGCCGCCGAGGTCGAGAATCAGGTCGTCGATGGCACTGCCGCGCTGGTACGAGATGCCGTCGTGGGCGGCGATCACCCAGGGGCGCCCCAAGAAGAGGTCGGCGCGGCCCGAGAGCGGCCCGCCGCGTTCGGCTCCGGCCAGTGGATGCGTGCCCACGTAACGAGACACGTCGGCTCCGGATGCGCGCAGCTCGCGCAACGGCGCCAGTTTCACGCTCGCCACATCGGTCACGATGGCGTGCGGGAACGCCGCCAGCTCGGCGGCGACGACCTGCGCCGTGACGTCAGGCGGAACACACACCACGATCAGCTGCGGCTCGTCGCCCTCGTGCGCGGGCCGGCCCGCTCCGTAGTCGACCGCGATGCTGAGGTGCGTCGGCGAGGCATCGGCGAGGATCACGTCGAGACCGCGGGCTTTGAGGCCCAGGCCGATGCTCGTGCCGAGCAGCCCCACGCCGACCACGCGCACGGGGCCTGTGAGACGGCTCTCAACCATTCGACGCCTCAGTCTTCGCGGCACGCGACAGCGTCAACAGCGCTCCGAGCTCGTCGCGGCTCAGATCGCGCAACTCCCCCGCCTTGAGCGAGCCGAGATGCAGCGGCCCGAACTGCCGCCGCACAAGCTCGACGACGGGGTGACCTACTACTTCGAGCATCCGGCGCACGATGCGATTGCGGCCGGAGTGCAGCGTGACCTCGACCAGGCTGCCGCCGGCAGAGCTGTCGAGCAGGCGTGCCTTGTCGGCCACGATCGGCCCGTCGTCGAGGTCGACACCCTTGGTCAGGCGCGCGATCGTCTGCGCCGTCACGCGGCCCTCGACCCGGGCGATGTACGTTTTCATCACGCCGAACGACGGGTGAGCGAGCACATGCGCGAGTTCGCCGTCGTTGGTGAGAATCAGCAGGCCCGATGTCTCAGCGTCGAGCCGGCCTACGTTGAACAGCCGCTCTTCGAACTGCGCCGTGTACACCGAGAGGTCGGGGCGGCCGTGCTGGTCGGCGAGCGAGCTGACGATGCCCACCGGCTTGTTCAGCATGACATAGCGCTTCGTCGTATCGAGCTGAACCGACACGTTGTCGACGGCGACCTTGTCGTTGTCGGGGTCGATGCGGCGCCCGAGCTCGCGCACCACCTCGCCGTTCACGCGCACCCGGCCTGCCGTGATCAGGTCTTCTGACACGCGCCTGGATGCGACGCCTGCCGACGCGAGCACCTTCTGCAGGCGCACACCTTCGGGTGCGCCACCCTCGCTTGCCCCGCCGTCGCGGTCGCGGTCGCGGTCGCTGCCAGTGTGATCGCTGCCGACGCGGCCATCGCGACCGCTCACGTCATCACGACCCGAGCCGCTGCCACCCCGCGGCACATCAGTGGAATTGCTCATCAAAACCCTCCGCACCATCGGCTAGGAGTGGTGAAATTCTGGGCAGTTCATCGAGCGAGTTGAGCCCGAGCTGCGTGAGAAGTACGTCTGTTGTTCCATAATAAATCGCCCCGGTTTCGCCATCGGTCGAAACCTCGGTGATGAGGCCTCGCCCGAGCAGAGTTCGCACCACCGAATCGACATTGACCGCCCGAATCGACGCGATCGAGCTGCGCGTGATCGGCTGCTTGTAGGCGATCACCGAGAGTGTCTCGAGCGCCGCCTGCGACAGCCTCGACGGGTTCTCGGTCAGCACGAACTCGCGAACGACGTGGTCGTACTCCCCGCGCACGTACAACCGCCAACCGCCGGCCACCTCACGCAGCTCAAAACCGCGGCGAACCGTGCCGTTATTCCCGTCGTAATCGTCGACCAGCCGCTCGATGGTCTGGCGCACGGCGGCGACCGGGCGTCCGAGAGTCGTGGCGAGCGCCACCAGCCCTTGGGGTTCGTCGGCCACCATGAAGATCGCTTCGAGTGCGCGTTCCAGATCGAGGGTCGGGGCATCCGCAACCGCCAGTTCGGCCAACTCTGATTCGGCCACGCCCGTCACCTCAGTTGTCATAGTCCGCCCCCAGATTCGACAGGTTCTCGTCTGACCAGTTCTCTGCGCTCCACCGAATCGTCAGCTCGCCCAGCGGCTCGAGCTGCTCGAACGAAATCGCCGCGTGCCGGTACAGTTCGAGCACCGCCAGAAACCGCGCCACCACGATGCCCTTCTCGGCAATGCCCTCGATCAGCCGCCGGAATGTCACCGGCTCGCCCGATCGTAATGCCGACACCACGTGCGCAGCCTGCTCGCGGATGCTCACCAGCGGTGCGTGCAGATGCTCGAGCCCCACCACCGGAATCTCGCGCGGCGTCAGCGCCATCATCGCGAGCGCCGCAAAATCGTCGGCGCTGAGCGTCCACACCAGCTCCGGCGTCTGCTGCCGAAACTTCTCCTCGAGCCGAACGCTGCGGGCGTGCCGGCCGCCCTCGGCGTCGAAGTTCGACGCGAACCAGGCCGACACCTGCTTGAAGGCCCGGTACTGCAGCAACCTCGCAAACAGAAGGTCGCGCGCCTCGAGCAGCGCCACATCTTCGGCATCGACCAGCTCTCCTTGTGGCAGCAGTCCCACGATCTTCAGGTCGAGCAGCGTCGCCGCCACCACCAGAAACTCGGATGCCCGTTCCAGCTCCTCCTCCGAATCGAGCTCTCTGAGGTAGCTGATGAACTCGTCGGTCACCGCGCTCAGCGCAATCTCGGTGATGTCGACTTCGTGCTTCGAGATCAGCGACAGCAGCAGATCGAACGGACCTTCGAAGTTCGCCAGACTGAGCGAGAACCCCGGCTGAGCGGCACCTGGTGCGTCGGTCTGCAGCGTTGTCATCGTCGACCGCACCCCAGGTGCGGCGCTCCTCTTCCGCCTTGCATCCCGTCGTACCAGATCCCGCTCAGACCCTCCATTCACCGCAGGACTCGCAGGGTTAGGCGACCGCGCCACGGAAGACCAGCTCGCGCGCGAGCTGCCGGTACGCCGTGGCCGCCGGATGCTCGGGAGCGAATTGTGTGATCGGAGTACCCGACACACTCGCGTCGGGAAACTTGATCGTGCGCCCGATCACCGTCTCGAGCACCTCGGTGCCGAACTGCTCCACCACCCGCTGCATCACTTCACGCGAGTGCAGCGTGCGCGAGTCGTACATGGTGGCCAGAATGCCGTCGAGCTTGATTGCCGGGTTCAACCGATCGCGAACCTTGTCGATGGTCTCGACCAGCAACGCCACACCGCGCAGCGCGAAGAATTCGCATTCGAGCGGAATCAGCACCCCGTGGCTGGCGGTCAGCGCGTTCACCGTGAGCAACCCGAGCGAGGGCTGACAGTCGATCAGAATCACGTCGTACTCGTCAGAGACTTTGCGCAGCACGCGCGCCAGAATCGTCTCGCGGGCCACCTCGTTGATGAGGTGCACCTCCGCCGCCGACAGGTCGATGTTCGCCGGAATGATGTCGAAGTTCGGCACACTGGTCTTCTGAATGACCGCGTGCGGGTCTTTCTCGGTTCCGAGCAACAGGTCGTAGATCGTCAGGCTGTCATGAGTGCTCACCCCGAGACCCGCAGAAAGTGCACCCTGCGGATCAAAATCGACCGCAAGCACCCGCCGGCCATCCTCAGCCAGCGTCGCCCCCAGGTTCACGGTGGTCGTCGTCTTGCCGACCCCGCCCTTCTGATTGCACAGCGAGATGATGCGCGCCGGCCCGTGGCTTTTCAGCGGCGGCGGCGCCGGAAAAACCCGAAACGGCCTCCCCGTGGGGCCGAGAACGGGAGCCTCGAGCCCCGGCAGTTCAGCAGCACCGTTCACAGAAGCACCGAGGTTTCCAGAAGCACCAGTGTATCCGGAAGCGCCGATGTTTCGAGAAGCACTGAGGTTCTTCTTTGCCGTCACAGGCGCTGCTCCTTACGTACCACCCGACCTCTCCCAGGGCGGGTGTCCCAATCCTACCGTCGCGGCTCCATCTGCCCGGGAAGCGCGCCGATGTACTCACCGCGCACTCCACTTTCGTCGGAGCACGGCCACATAGCCGCCACGACAGACGCCACATCGGCTCACGTCCGACGAAACGCCACTGCCGCCGCTACCGGGCCCGCGGATGCGCCGTCTGGTACATGTCCCGCAGCGTGTCGGCGGTCACCTGGGTGTAGATCTGCGTCGTCGTCACCGACGAGTGCCCCAGCAGATCTTGAACCACCCGCACATCGGCCCCGCCCGCGATCAGATGGGTCGCGAACGAGTGCCGAAACGTGTGCGGCGAAATGTGCGCCTCGAGCCCGGCCCGCTGTGCAGCCGCCTGGATGATCAGCCACGCCCCCTGCCGGCTCAACCGGTCACCTCGCAGCCCCAGAAACAGCGCCGGCGTCGAGCGTCCACGCGCGGAATACAGCGGCCGCACCCGCACGAGGTACGCCTCGAGCGCGGCCCGCGCGAAACTCCCCACCGGCACCACCCGCTGTTTACCGCCCTTGCCCAGAACCCGCACGAAGTCGGAGCCGGAGGGCACATCATCCACATTCAAGGCAACGACTTCTGACACTCGGCAGCCCGTCGCGTACAACAGCTCGAGCAGGGCTCGATCACGCAGCGAATTGGGTTCGTCGCCGCCCGTCGACTCGAGCAGCCTCGTCATCTGCTCGATCGAGATCGCCTTCGGCAGCCTGCTGGCGAGCTTCGGCGGCTTCACATCGCGGGCGACGTTGTTCGTCGTCTCACCCTCTTCGGCCAGAAAACGGTGCAGACCGCGCACCGACGAGACGATTCGCGCAACAGACGACGCAGCGAGTGGCGCGGTCGCCCCCGTCTCGGCGTCGGGCTCTTCGGCCCGCAACTGCCGAGTGAACGCACCGAGCTGCGCTTCGGCCACGGCGTCGAATCTGTCGATGCCCTGGCCCGCGAGCCACGTCTCGTAGCGCGCCAGATCACGCCGATACGCCGCCAGCGTGTTCGCCGACAGCCCGCGTTCGATGGTGAGGTGGCGCAGGTATCCGTCGATGAGCGAATGGATGCTCGGCAACCCCACCGCCTGCGAACTCACTTGTGCAGCCGCAACCATTCCGGCCAGGGCTCGTCGGCCGGCTTCAACGACGACCAACCGCGAGCGCGGGAAGTCTGAGCGGCGAGCGACGCGATCACGAGCGACGGATTCTGCAGGGACCCGTCGAGTACGGCATCCACCACCTCATCGAGCGGAACCCAGCGCAGCTGCATGTCGGCTTCTTCGTCTTCGCGGTCGAAGGGCGTGTCAGTGGCGTGCAACCCGCGAGCGAGATAGATGCGAATCAGTTCGTTGTTGCCGCCGGGAGTGGTGGCGTAGTCGAGCAGCACGTTCCAGGTGTCGGCCGCGAGGTCGACCTCTTCGGCCAGCTCACGCTGCGCGGCGGTGAGAAAGTCTTCGCCGGAGACGTCGAGCAGACCGGCCGGAATCTCCCACTCGCGCGCCCTGATCGGGTGCCGATACTGCTGAATGAGCAGAACGCGGTCTGCGTCGTCGATCGCCAGAACCGCCACGGCTCCGGGGTGGTCGACGAACTCGCGCAGCACGTCGGCGCCGTTGTAGTCGAAGGTTTCGCTGCGAACATCCCAGATCTTGCCAGTGAATACGACGTCGCTGCGACTCACGTCGAGGTCGATGGCCTCGTCGACGAGCGACCCCTCGGCCCATCCGGCCACGAGCGCCCCGTCAGCTGTCGCCGCCACCAGCGCCCCGTCAGCCACAATCGGCCCGTCCGCGTCGGCAGCAGGCTCAGCCTCAGCCATCTCAGGCCTCCGCCGCGAACAGCCGGCTGGCTTCTTGCCGCTCCAGCGCCGCCACGATGAGCCCGTCGAACAGCGGATGCGCCCGGTTCGGCCGCGACCGCAGTTCGGGATGCGCCTGCGTTCCCACATAGTACGGGTGCACATCCCGCGGCAACTCGACGAACTCCACGAGGTGATCGTCGGGCGAGGTGCCCGAGAACCACAGCCCGGCATCCGCGATCTGGCCGCGGAAATTGTTGTTCACTTCATACCGGTGACGGTGGCGTTCTTCGACCGTCGGAGCGTCGTACAGCTCTTCGACGAGCGACCCAGCGGCCAGTTTCGCCTCGTACAACCCGAGCCGCATCGTGCCGCCGAGATCTCCCCCGGCGATGATGTCGACCTGCTCGGCCATCGTCGCGATCACCGGAAACGGTGTCTCGGGGTTGAATTCGCTCGACGACGCGTCGTCGAGGCCCACCACGTTGCGGGCGTACTCGATGACCATGCACTGCAGGCCCAGGCACAGGCCGAGGCTCGGAATGCCGTTCTCCCGAGCGAACCGCAGAGCGCCCAGCTTGCCCTCGATACCGCGCACACCGAACCCGCCCGGCACGCAGATGCCGTCGATGTCGCCCAGCTCCTTCGCTGCCAGCTCGGGGGTCTCGCAGCTGTCGGAGGCGATCCACTTGAGGTTGACCTTCGTACGGTGGGCGAACCCGCCCGCCTTCAGCGCCTCGGTGACCGACAGGTAGGCGTCGGGCAGATCGATGTACTTGCCCACCAGCCCGATTGTCACCTCATGTTTGGGTTCGTGCACGGCCTCGAGCAAGGTCGACCAGCCCGACCAGTCGACCTCCCCCGTCTGCACACCGAAGTGGTCGATGATGTAGGCGTCGAGCCCCTGGTCGTGCAGCATCGTCGGAATGTCGTAGATCGACGGCACATCGATCGCGTTCACCACGGCGTCTTCGTCGACGTCGCACATGAGCGCGATCTTGCGTTTGTTCGGGTCGGAGACCGGACGGTCGCTGCGCAGCACGAGCGCGTCCGGCTGAATACCGATCGACCGCAGTGCCGCCACCGAATGCTGCGTCGGCTTCGTCTTCTGCTCACCCGAGGCGTTCATGAACGGCACCAATGACACGTGCACGAAGAACACGTTGCTACGGCCGAGTTCGTGGCGAACCTGGCGCGCCGACTCGAGAAACGGCTGCGACTCGATGTCGCCGACCGTGCCGCCGATCTCGGTGATGATCACGTCGGGCGCGTCGTCGCCCGCGGCCTGCAGCCGCATGCGCCGTTTGATCTCGTCAGTGATGTGCGGAATCACCTGTACGGTATCGCCGAGGTACTCACCGCGCCGCTCTTTCGCGATGACGGTGGAGTAGATCTGCCCCGTCGTCACGTTCGCGGCCTGGTTCAGGTTGATGTCGAGAAAACGCTCGTAATGACCGATATCGAGGTCGGTTTCAGCACCGTCGTCGGTGACGAACACCTCGCCATGCTGAAACGGGTTCATCGTGCCCGGGTCGACGTTCAGATACGGGTCGAGCTTCTGCATCACCACGTGCAGACCGCGAGCGGTGAGCAGATTACCGAGACTTGCGGCAGTCAGCCCCTTACCGAGGCTGGAGACGACACCACCGGTGACGAAAATGTGTTTCGTGAGCTTCGAAAGAGTACCGGGCAGGGGGTCGTTTTGATGATCATCCACGGAGTTCCACTCTAACAGTAGGGAGGGGTGCCACTACGCTGCGCCACCGGCGAATGCATCGCGTTTCACGCTGACGAAAAAGTAGGCGATGGGCGCCGCGCACAACACGGTGATGGATGCGGCCATGAACACCGTCGAATACCCGCTGACAAAACCGGCTGACGCATCAGAGCTCGGGTTCGCCGAGAGATAGGCCGCCACGGCAGATGCGTACAGCGCGGTGAACACCGCGGTGCCGATCGATCCGCCGATCTGCTGTGTGGCGGTGACGGCCGCACTGGCCACCCCCGAATCGCGCGGCTCGATGCCCGCGAGAGCCACGTTCTGCAACGGCACGAACACGAGCGCCAATCCGATGCCCAGCAGAATCTGACCCGGCAGAATCTGAACGAAATAATCGTCGGCGACGCTAAGGTGACTCAGCCAGAACAGACCGCCGGCCGCCATGATCGGGCCGATGGTCATCAAGATGCGCGGCCCCACCTTCGGCAGAATGCGCGACACGATGGTGGCCGACGCAATGATCGTCACGGTCATGGGCAGCGACGCCAGCCCCGAATGCAAGGGGGTGAACTTCAGAACGATCTGAAAATACAGCGTGAGGTAGAGCAGGCCGCCGAGAAGCGCGGCCCCGACCAGCAGCGACGTGATGTAGGCACCACCGCGGATGCGATTGGCCACCACCCGAAGCGGCAACAGCGGGTTGCCGACCCGCCCTTCAACGATGACGAACACGACGAGCAGCGCAACGCCCAAAGCCAGGAATCCGATCGTGTCGAACCGATCCCAGCCCAGGCTCGCGCGCGAGAACCCGTACACGATCGACCCGAGCCCGAGCGTCACGAGCAACGCTCCGGGAATGTCGTAGCGGGTGTCGCCGTCAGCCTTACTCTCTTTGAGAATGGGAATAGCCATGCCGATCGCCACAATCGCGATCGGGATGTTCACCAGCAGACACCAATGCCAGCTCAGATATTCGGTCAGCACCCCGCCGAGCACGAGCCCGATGGCTGCACCGCCGCCCGCAATGGTGCCGTACACCGCGAACGCCTTGGCACGATCGGGCCCGCGCGGAAAGGTGACGTTCAGCATCGCGAGCGCCGCCGGCGCCAGCAGAGCGGCGAAGACTCCCTGCGCCCCTCGGGCGATCAACAGCATCTCGCCGCTGGTCGCCAGCCCGCCGATGCCGGACGCAAGGGCGAAGCCGGCCATGCCCACGATGAACGAACGTTTGCGACCCCAGTAGTCGGCAATCCGGCCACCGAGCAGCAGGAGCGAGCCGAAGGCGAGGGCGTAGAGCGTGACGACCCAGCTGCGATCGGAATCCGACATGCCCAACGCTGCCTGCGCATCCGGCAGCGCCACATTCACGATGGTGCCGTCGAGCACCACCGTCAGCTGGGCGAGCGCAACGATCGCCAGAGCGAGCCACTTGCTCGGCCCGGGCATCGCCGCCGAGGGCGTGTTATCGGTACCGGTTGCGGGAACTGCGGACTCACTCATACTCTGCCCCACCCGTGCTTTCGTGCGCGTTGTCAAACGTTTCGTTCACGCTAGCGCTTGGTCGTGTTGATAAAGTGCGGGCCGGCTGCGCAGGCCCTGGTTTGTCGGTCTACTGCCTTGTCATCGTCGGCCGCACCGCTGGTGCGACTCTCCTCTTCCGCCTTGCATCCCATCAAACCAGACCCCGCTCGCTCGACCCGCACTTTATCAACACGACCTAACACTGCTGCCGCAGTAGACCCTGCCCGTTAACTCTGGTTTGCGCGCGCCGCCAGCTCGATCAACTCGCGCGCATGAGCCAGCCCGCTCTCGGAGTCGGGCAGCCCCGACAGCAGCCGAGCCATCTCGGCGACGCGCGCCTCACCGTGCAACTGCTGCACACTGCTCTCTGTCACAGCGCCGTCGGAGTCTTTGACCACCGACAAATGGTTCGTGGCGAACGCCGCCACCTGCGCCAGATGCGTGACCACGATCACCTGCGATCCCTCAGCCAACCGGGCGAGCCGGCGGCCGATCTCGATGGCCGAGGCCCCGCCCACACCGGCATCCACTTCGTCGAAGACGAAAGTGGGAACCGGGTCGGTCGCCGCCAACACCACCTCGATCGCGAGCATGATACGCGACAGCTCGCCGCCCGAAGCGCCCTTCCCGAGCGGCCGGGGTTCGGCGCCTTCGTGGGCGGCCAGCAAGAATTGCACCGTGTCGCGACCGCTCGAGGTGAGTTCGTCGCCTTCGACCGATTCGACGACGAGCCGCGAGCCGCCCATGGCCAGCGCTGCGAGCTCGGCCGAAACGAGGTCGCTGAGGCGCACCGCTGCTTCGGCACGGGCCGTCGTCAAATCGGTGGCCAGAGCATCCACTATCGCCGCGCGTTCGGCCACCGCATCGGTCAGTTCTTCGATACGGTCGGAGTCGTTGTCGAGCTCGAGAAGACGAGGGCCTGCCGCTGCGAAATACTCGATCACGTCGTCAAGGGTCGGCCCATACTTACGCGCGAGAACCGAGAGTTCGGCCCGGCGTTCCTGCACGTCATCGAGCTCGGCCCCGCCGTCGGTGTCGAGTTCTGCCAGATAGCTCGACAACTGCGTCGAGATCTCGGCCACCAGAAAGGATGCGCTCGCCAGCGACTCCACGATCACATCGAGCGCGGCATCATGACTGCGCACGCGCTCGAGTTGCCTGAGGGCACCGTCGAGCAGCGACACCGTGTCAGGTCGGCCATCCAGTTCGTCAGACGAAATCGCCTCGCGCGCCGCGGCCGCAGCCATTCGCAGGTCTTCGAGATTCGTCAGCCGACTGGCACGCTCGGCGAGGGTGACATCTTCGGCGGGCTGCGGCGCCAAGGCGTCGATCTCATCGACGGCGACACGTAACGCATCGGCCTCTCGAATGCGCTCGTCACGCTGCGATACGAGCAGCTCGAGTTCGTTCTGCAGTTCGTGCCAGGCGCGAAACGCCTCGCTGTAATTTTCGAAAACCTCGGCAAAACCGTGGCCCGCGAACCGGTCGAGAGCAAGTCGTTGAGCAGTGGATGATCGAAGCCTCAGCTGATCCGACTGACCATGCACCACCACCAGCCGCTCACCCAGCTCACCCAGCACTCCCACGGGCGCGCTGCGACCGCCCACGATCGCGCGACTCCGCCCCTCACCCGACACCGAGCGCGACAGGATCAGCTCACCCAGTGCCGCGCCCTCGGGCAGATCGTCGATCTCTCCCCCGGCATCCCGAACGCGATCGGCCACAGCCGAGGTCATGGGCACGCGCCAGCGGCCTTCGACCCAACTCTGCGCAGAACCCACTCGCACTTGGCCGGCCACGGCGCGCTCGCCCATCAGCAAGCCGAGTGCCTGCACCACCATGGTCTTGCCGGCGCCGGTCTCGCCTGTCACAGCCGTGAACCCTGGCCCGAGCGGAAGTACCGCGTCGGCGATCACACCGAGATCGCGAATGGTGATCTCGTCGATCACCCCGCGCGCGACCACGGCCTCTTTCACCGCCGTCCTAACCATCGATGCCTCGCGTGAGCGCGTCGCGCCCGGCACCCCCACGATCAGCACCCTCGCGCTGATCGTGCCCTCGACCAGCACCATCGTGCCCGTCCCCGCGATCACCCTTCTTCACCGGACCTCGCCAGCCATCAACCGGCAGCGAGAACTTGCGCACCAGCCGGTCGGAGAACGGCCCATGCGTCAACCGCGCCAATCGCACGGGCACGCTCGACTTTCGCGCCTCGGCGCGAGCACCGTGCGGCAGATCGAACCCACGGCGCCCGTCGCACCACAACACCCCGACTCCGGGCGTGCGCTCGAGCAACTCCACGGCGAGTACCGACTCCGGGCCGATCACCAACGCGCGCGAGAACAGCGCGTGCGGGCTCAGCGGCACGAACAGCAGTGCATCGAGGCTCGGCCAGACGATCGGTCCGCCTGCCGAGAACGAATACGCGGTCGATCCCGTCGGTGTCGCCATCACAACGCCATCACAGCCGAACGTCGACAACGGCCGCCCGTCGACTTCAATGACCACTTCGATCATGCGTTCACGACTGGCCTTCTCAACCGTGGCCTCATTCAGCGCCCAGCCTTCGTACACCACCTCGTTACCGAGCGTCACGACGATGTCGAGCGTCATCCGCTCTTCAACGGTGTAATCGCCGCTCAGCACGCGTTCGATCGAGGCGCGCAGATCTTCGCGCTCGCTTTCGGCGAGAAAACCGACATGGCCGAGGTTCACCCCCAGCAGCGGAACCGAGCAGCCACGCACGACTTCGGCCGCACGCAGAATGGTTCCGTCACCACCCAGCACTACAACGAGTTCAAGATCTCCCAGGTCGACACCATCGCCGAGCACCCCGACGATCGACGCGTCGGTGAGCCGATCGCCGATGTCGGCCAGATCACCCGGGTCGAGCACGGGCGTCACTCCCGAGGCCGCGAGCTGGTCGCAGACGAGCATCGCCGCCTGCACCGAATCTCGGCGCCCGGTGTGAAGCACAACGAGCATGTAGCGGGATTTCGTCACTGGGTTTGTGCTCCTGAAACTCGTAGAACGCGGTCTCTCCATTCTGTCGGATTGCTACCCGCCAAAGCGCTGAGCCAGACCAGATACTCATGATTTCCGGCGTTGCCGACAATTGGGGAGGAGATGAGCCCCGCTGTTCCCAGCCCGAGATCAAATGCGGCCCACAACACGGCCGAAATCGCATCAGCCCGCAGCCCGGCGTGACGCACGACACCCTCGCGGATGCCCGTTCTGCCCACCTCGAACTGCGGCTTGATCAACAAGACGAAGTCGGCACCCGCTTCGGCGACAGAGACGAGAGCCGGCAGCACGGTCGTCAGCGAGATGAACGACAGATCGCCGACCACCACCGACGGAGCCTCGCTGATTCCCGATACAGCGGAAAGCGAATCAGGGCTTGCGAAACGAAGGTTGTACCCCTCCACTACCGACACCCGGGCATCCATCGCCACCACCTGAGACAGCTGGCCATGCCCCACATCGGCCGCAATCACCTGCCGGGCACCGCGCTCGAGCAACACCTGCGTGAAACCGCCCGTCGAAGCCCCCGCATCGAGTACGAGCTGCCCCGCGACGTTCACGCCCTGAAAAGCGTCGAGCGCGGCGACGAGCTTGCCCGCACCGCGACTCACATAGTGATCTTCGCCTTCAACGTGCAGCAGCTGACCCTCGTGAACCTTCGTCGAGGCCTTGACCGTCACAACGCCGTCGATGCTGACGAATCCATCAGCGATGAGCTGAGCCGCATGGTTGCGTGATCGGGCCAGTCCGCTCACGGCCAGCGCCGAATCGAGCCGGGCCTCTGTCTGCTGTTCCGGCGTCTGCTGCTCTGGCGGCATCACCGCTTCTGGCGGCATCGATGACGCCTCGCTCATCCGTGGCGCACGTCGTCAGCCACGAGCTGTCGCCTGGTCTGACCCCTCGAGCCGAGTTCGCAGCTCGTCGTACACCTGCACGTATGAGACGGCACGAGCCTCGAGCGGCTGATCTTCGATCACCCGCAGTCGAGACAGCAGCTCGCCGGTCTTCTCGCCACCGCCCGCGCTGTGGTCAGCTGCCGTTTCGCTCGTCACCTCTTCAGGCTACCCCGGGCCTTCAGCTATACAGCTCAGGCGCTACAGCCAGGCCGTAAATCGGCTGACCGGATGCCCAGATCAGCCCGCAGCCGGCCCGAAGCCGATTCACGGCCGAATCCCCCGGCCTCACAATCTCGACGTTCGTTCCACGAAGTCGCACGACGGCCTTACCGACGGTCGCCACAGTATTGTCGTCAGCGAGCTCGACCGACGGATACGGCTCGAACAGCCCCCGCAAGTCGTCGAGAATGAACGTCGGCCGCGATTCTTCGTCGGCCGCGAGCAGCTGTTTAGCGCCATCGATTCCCGTCAGCACATGGGCAGAACGGATGCCCGCCCGATTCGCCCCGATGATGTCGGTATCGAGGCGATCCCCTATGAACAGCGGCGACGAGGCGTCGAAACGTTCAACGGCGGCATCGAAAATCGCCTTCTCGGGTTTGCCTCCGACCACGGGCAGCGTACCGACCGCCGTGTGCACAGCCGAAACAAGCGTTCCGTTTCCGGGCGCAATTCCGCCCTCGACCGGAATGGTCCAATCGGTATTGGTGGCGACCCACGGAATACCGCGGTGCAAAGCGAAACTCGCCTGGGCCAAATCGTTCCACGCAACATCCGGAGCGAACCCCTGAATGACGGCCGCCGGCTGATCTGAGGCCAACCGGGTCACGGTGAACCCAGCCTTCTCGACCTCGCTGATGAGCCCGATGCCACCCACCACAAGAATCAGCGAGCCGGCTGGCACCAAACCGGCCAGCAACTTCACCGCGGCCTGAGGGCTGGTCACTACATCGTGCGGGGCCACCGTGAGCCCGAAGCTCGAGAGGTGTTCCGCCACTTGCACGTCGGTACGTGAGGCGTTGTTCGTGATGTACCCGACCCGAACGCCCTCAGCAACCGCCTTGCTCAGCGAATCGACGGCGTACACCACCGCGTCTTTTCCGGTGTAGACGACCCCGTCGAGGTCAGCCAAAATCACGTCCACGCCGTCGAGCGGAGTCACAGCGGCCCCCTCACTCTTTCGCGTCTTGAACAGACTCACCCTGCTCCTCTTGGTCGTTCTTATCTATTCCGTTGTCGCTCGTTCGGCCGTCGTCGCCGGTGTCTCGAGCGTCTTCGTCTTCGCCTTTGTCGTCTTCGTCTTCGTTGTCTTCGCCGACTTCGTCGTCGGAGAGCTCGACGTACTCGATCTCTTCTTCGAACACCTCGATCATGTCGTCGTCGGCATCGGCCGCTTCGAGTGCGGCCTCGGCGCGTTCGGCATGAGCACGCCAGGTAGCGGCATCCGGTTCGCGATGGAGGTCGTCAAGCACTTCCGCGTACGCCCAGAACAGATCTGGGCTATAGGTATACGCGCGCGAGGCATCCAGCTGCGGAATCTCGAGTTCGGCCAGCGCCAGCTCGGGCTGATCGAGGTCGAGCCGCGCCCCTGACATGGCGATCGCCACGGCGACCTGCGTCGGCTGCGACAACGTCGATCGGTCGACAGATCGGCCGAGCTCGAGTGCACGATCGGGGCGACCCAAGCCGCGTTCGCTGTCGACCATGAGCGCCAGTTGTTCGTTCGAACCAGAGATGCGGCGATACGTACGAAGCTCGCGAATGGCCAACGCATAGTCACCTGTCGCATACGCGGTGATCGCCAAGGTTTCGCGCACCATGGCGATACGCCCTGCGCGACGTGACGCCGATGTCGCGTGCTTGTGAGCGAGTTCAGGATCTTCCTCGATCAACCGAGCGACCATCACAAGGTGCTTCGCGACACCCTCCGCATTCTCTTTCGACAGTGTCTTCAGCTCATTGAACGCGACGCGATCGAGCTCTTTGACCGACACATCGTCGGGAATCTCGGGGTCGTCATGGTGCGGCCGAACCGCTCGCAGTTCGCGCGCACGCAACTCCTCGGGAGTGAGCTCTTCGTCACGCCGACCGCCGCGTTCGCGATTCTTGTCTCGTGACGCCGGAGCCGCACTGCGCGCCGGCTTACCGTCGCTCGTCCACAACCGTCGTTCACCGCCGGCCTGCTGAGGGCGCGAACCCTTCGGGCGGGCGGATCCGTTTCGTGGTCCGTCAGAACGCGCGCCGTCGTCACGTCGGCCTGGGCGCTTCTCCCTGTCTGGTGAATCGCTCATGACACTCCTCCTGATTGCTGCGCGCGCTGTGTAGATGTAGGTACAGCCTAATGAAAAGCTGGTTAAACAATTGAGGCCCACCGGTTTACGATGGGCCTCAATCTTAAAATAAGTCCGGCGGTGTCCTACTCTCCCACAAGGTCTCCCTTGCAGTACCATCGGCGCTGAGAGTCTTAGCTTCCGGGTTAGGAATGTTGCCGGGCGTTTCCAACTCGCTATGGCCGCCGAAACGTTGTCGACGTGTTACGGTCTGTTGTTTCGGAAGTGTTTAGCTTCAGTGTTCTGTTGTGTGGTTGCTGTAGCTGGTACAGCCCCGACCGTATGTCGGGAACCACAGAGTGGACGCGAGTGTTTTGTTGCGTAGAAGTTGTCTGCCGTCACACACTTTTGGGTGTGTGGGGGGTGTGTGAAGTTGTTGGCTTATTAGTACAGGTCAGCTGCACGAGTCGTTAGTCCTCGCTTCCACATCCTGCCTATCAACCCAGTAGTCTGCTGGGAGCCTCTCCCCATAAATGGGATGGAAATCTCATCTCGAAGCCGGCTTCCCGCTTAGATGCTTTCAGCGGTTATCCGTTCCGAACGTAG
>JAODBB010000050.1 GCA_025463745.1 Subtercola sp. | reverse complement strand
ACCCGTGCGTTCGCCGAAGAGCTCGCCGACCAGCTCGACGATGCCGGAATCCCTGCGACGTCACTGCACGGCGACCTCAACCAGTCGCGCCGTACGCGTAACCTCCAGCTGCTCACCAGCGGCCGGGTCAACGTACTCGTTGCGACCGATGTTGCGGCACGCGGCATCCACGTCGACGACATCAACCTGGTGATTCAGGCCGATGCCCCCGACGAGTACAAGACGTACCTGCACCGTTCGGGCCGTACGGGCCGCGCGGGCAAGCAGGGCACCGTCGTGACGCTGATCTCGAAGTCGCGTCGTCGCCGCATGGACGAGCTGCTCGGCCGTGCCGACATCGAAGCCACGATGGTCCCGGCCGCTCCCGGCGACCTGCTCATCGACGACCTGCAGAGCGCTGCGGTGTAGCTGCTTTTTCGTTCTATCGCATTCGGGCTTCGGATGCTCTGCCTTCGGGCCGGGCATCCGAAGCCCTTTTTCGTGCGTCACGATTCGGTCGTCTGACGCCACTGCCGGTCGGCATCAACCCCGTCTACGTGGTTGTCACGGTGATGACGAATGAGTTGCTGCCCCGGCCGTCGAGGTTGTTGGTGAACGGGTTTGAGCTCGACGTCATGACCGTGGCGGTGCTTGTGCCGGTGTAGCCCGGGGACGGCGTGAACACAAGGGCTGTCGCGGTTGTCACGAAGGTGCCGGCGGGTGTGGTGAGCGTTCTGCCGCCGTCAGCGCCGAGCACGATCATGGGCACCGGCGGGTTGAGAGTCTTCAGGCCGCCTGTCATGGTGCACTGCAGTGGGATGGTGAGCGGTGCGCCCCTGAGTGTTGAAGTGTCGTAGGTAGCGCTGATGGCGCTGCAGACGGGCGCGGCGTCTCGCACGTGCACCGGCACGGTGACCGGTGTGCTGGGTGCTCCGGTGTCGCGATCCCAGGCGGTCAGGGTGAGTGTGCCGTCGTTGCCGATGGTGTCAGGATTCGTCCAGGTATATGTCACGGTGCCGTCGGCGTTGACCGTTGACTTCGTGCCTCCCAGTGACCCGCTGATGGTGACGGAGTAGGTGTCGCGGGTGTCGGTGGTGCATAACAGTTTCGGATCGATGGTGAATGCGGTGTTTCGTTGCAGTTCGAGCCGGCCGTTTTGCAGGGTGGCCATGTGATCTGAGCCGACCAAGCCGTCTGCGACAGAGCAGCTCGGTGGAGTCTTCACGGCGATTCGTACCAGGAAGGGATGTTCCTTGCCGTCGGCACCGGTGGCCATTGCGACGACTGCGTCGCTCTGCCCTCCCGTGCTCACGGCAGGCTTGTAGTAGAGGTTTCCGTTCTTGCTGTCGCCAGAGAGTGCTGTGTTGCCATCTGCAAGCAACGAAACCGAACCTGAATCGGTCGGGCTGGATGAGTCGTAGTGCCGGTAGGCGATCATGCCGTCGGGCACATTCGCGGTTCCATCCGAACTGCGTGTCAAGAGCTGTGCCCTATCAATGGATGAGAGCGCGTCGGTTTCGGCCCTGCTCAGAATTCGTACATTGTTGATGGTGCCTGTGCAGGCGGTGGTGATGTGCAACATGTTCGCCTGACCTGCGATCGCGGACACCGAAGCGGGTGGGCAATACACAGCGGGCGTGCCGATCGTCTTCAATTCGTGCACGAGCGGCCCGTGTTGGGTGCCGATTAGGGTCACTCGAACCCAGTGCGGACCAATCGGAAGTACGGTCATGGCAGATCCCGGGTCTGACGCGACAGCCGCAGCGACCTGCCCACAGGCTCCCTTGTTCACATTGTCTGTCGTGAGGCTTCCGAGTTTCACGGAGGCGGTCGAGGCATCAACATACAACTTCTCAGGAGAGTCCGCGTCTGGACCTGTGATCAACCCTGGCATTTCAGACAGCATCACCAGAATCTTCCACAGCTCCTGGCCCCAATCCTTTATTCCCGCCGAAAGCTCCGGGTAGTCCTTCGCGAATTGAGCCATCGCAAGGGACTTGTCGACGAGATGACTCATCACCGCCTTCTGCGTCAGTTCGCTTGCGTTGGGGTACAGCCAAACGAGCATGCGCAGCGCCGCTTGGTCGCCCTGAGCAGCCCGCACGGCGTAGTCGATGAGCTTCATCGTCATGACGAGGCCCTTAGTGGTGGCCCCGATGTCACTGAACTGGGGTGACGTGTCGCCCTCCCAATACAGGGCTTGTGCGGCCTCCTCGGCGGTGTAGCCTTCGAACGGGTTGGTGCCTTCCTGACCGTTCATCGGTGAGCCGACGTTCACATCGAGGGTCACTGATTTCGTCACAGCGTCGCCGGGTACGCCTTTGATGTCGTCGGCATTCGGGGTGGCCTCGATCTTGATGTCGCCTGATGCGACCTCCGGTACGACATTGTCGAGCACGGTCTGGCCGGAGCCGGTGGCGCCTCCCGGAGCGGCGCCCGGGCTGTCGGCGTTGTTCGACCCAGCAATGCAGGGCGGTGCCACCGATGCCGGGCTGGATGCCGGCGGTGGAGGTGACACTGGTCCTGGGGGAGCGGGCATGGGCGGGGCAGGGGGCAGAGGGCCGTCCCCTCCTCCCGGCCCATCGGGGGGATCTGGCAGCCCGATGAAGTCGCAGACTTCATGGTTCTCTGCGTGTATGCCGTCTTCGACCAGGGTGCCGTCGTCTTTTTGTGTCGTCGTTCCGTTGACCCAAGACACTTCGTCTCGGCACTCACTGGGCATGGCCCTCGCGGCCTGACATACTGGCGAGAGCATCAACCCCGCCACCACGACACTGAATGCCAGCGAACTGGCGAGCGCACGATAAAGCCGGGGATTACGCGAACGAGTGACAAGGGCCGGCACGGGAGCGTCCTTACGATGGGTATGGTGGATCCCCCTGATCACACACCATACACGAGATAAGCTCAGTTACAAAATACGCGTGAAGCCGAGCGGTTGGGCGTGGGTTCGACCGACGAAAAGGGCTTCGGATGCTCTGCCTTGGCAGCGGGCATCCGGAGCCCTTTTTCGTGTCAGATCGCCGTGCCGCTCACGCGCTCACGGCGATGTACTTCTCCTCGAGAAACTCGAGGATGCCCTCGGTGCTGCCCTCACGGCCGAGACCGCTCTGCTTCATACCGCCGAACGGGGCGGCCGGGTCGCTGACCACACCGCGGTTCACCGCCACCATGCCCGACTGCAGCCTGTGCGCGACGTTCATCGCTTCGCGCTCCTCGCCGAACACGTAGGCGATCAGCCCGTAGATCGTGTCGTTGGCCTGTCGTACCGCCTCATCGACGTCGTCGAACTTCACGACGGCGGTGACCGGGCCGAAGATCTCAGTGGCGTTGATGGCGCTGCCGTGCTTCACCCCGGTGAGAAGGGTCGGTGCGTAGAAGGCGCCCTGCTCAGAGCTGGTTCCTCCCGTGACGACGGTCGCCCCGGCTGCCACGGCCCCGCTGACGAGGTCGGCGACCTTGTCGCGCTCAGAGAGCGAAACCAGCGCGCCCAGATCGTTGTCGTGGTCGAGGCCGCTGCCGACCTTCATCGCCGACAGCTTCGCGCTGAACCGTTTTACGAATTCGTCATGCACCGAACTGTGTATGTAGAAGCGGTTGGCCGAGGTGCAGGCAGATCCGCCGTTGCGCATCTTGGCGAGCATCCCGCCCTCCACAGCGAGGTCGAGATTGGCGCCGGGCAGAACGATGAGCGGGGCGTTGCCGCCGAGCTCCATGGATGCACTGACCACCGTGTCTGCGGCGGTCTTCAGCAATTCGCGGCCGACCTCCGTCGAGCCGGTGAACGAAAGTTTGGTGACGGCGGGGTGCGCGAGCATCTTGGCGACGTTGGGGCCGGTGGGAACCGGCGTGACCAGGTTCACGACGCCGGCGGGCACGCCTGCGCGCTCGAGCACATCGATCATGTACGACGAGGTGAGGGGAGTCTCGCGGGCCGGCTTCAAGATCATTGTGCAGCCCGCGGCCAGGGCCGGGGCGAGTTTACGGGTCGCCATTGCGGCCGGAAAGTTCCACGGCGTGATGAGCAGCGAGACACCGATCGGCTGCCGCGTCACGATGATGTGCTTGTCGCCGGCGGGAGAGAGCCGGTATTCGCCCGGGATGCGTACGGCTTCTTCGGCGAACCAGCGGAAGAACTCCTTGGCGTAGCCCGCCTCGGCCATCGCGTCAGACCACGACTTGCCGTTCTCGCGCACCATGATCTCGGCGAAGGTCTCGACTTCAGCGGTGAGTATGTCGTAGGCCGTGCGCAGGATTTCTGATCGCACCCGGGGGGCGGTCGCAGCCCAGGCGGGGAACGAGCGTTCCGCGGCCTCGACGGCAGCCATGCAGTCGGCTTCGGTGGCGATCGCGAATTCTGTGATGACACTGCCGTCGGCCGGGTTGATCACGTCGAAGCGGGTGTTGTCACCGCCCGCCTGCCACTGGCCATCGATGTAAAGGTCGGAGAAAAGCTGCACTGGTCGTACCTTCCTGACGTCGTTGTGTCGGATCAGTTTCAGACTAAGTGTTGTGCGGCTGCCCCGCGAGTTTCGCCCTGCTTCTTCGAACCCAGCTGCGTTCGAAGAAACCGCCCACGACCAGTGCGAGCAGCGACCACAACCCGAGCCCAGGGATAGTGACAGCGAGAATCAGCGC
>JAODBB010000011.1 GCA_025463745.1 Subtercola sp. | reverse complement strand
TACACTTTTACTTCGGGGGCGCGCCCCATGCGGCGCCCGCCCCGCCATCAATTCGACTTGATCATGCCGTCGACAGTCGGCCCGACCGCGACCACCTTGAACTGCGATGCATCCGGCGCCAGGAAGTGGTTGGTCGGAGAGAACGTCTCATCCGTGAACACAGCCCAGGGCTGGGGAGACGGCTGTTGCAGGTTCTCCAGTGCTTTTGCGATATCGGGGCCGGCGGTGCTGTTCGCCTGCTTGGCGCCGGCCTGCACCAGGTGCATGATGTCCCATGCCAACCCGTAGAGCGATAGCGACGACGTGTAGGGAGGGACTCCGACCGTCGCCAATTCGGTGTTGAAGTTCTTGAACTCCTCCGTCTGCGCGCTCGGGTCAACATACGCCTGGATCGGATAGACCATGGCCGACGTGCCCTTGGCCGGGTCGCCATCGGCCAGCTGCCAGATGTCATTCGATCCCGTGGAGAGGTCGGCGATCGTCGGAACCGTCCAGCCGATCTTCTGCCGGCTCTTGAGAATGACGGGGATCTGAGCGCCGTTCGCAATGTACAGCATCACATCGGGATTGCCGCTGCGCAGCTTTTCGAGTTCAGGGGAGACGTCGACCGCGGCCGCGTCGTACGAAACCACGTTCGCGGTGAGGCCCACGCCCTGCACTGCGGTTTGCAGCGCGGTCGAACCCGCGGTACCCGTCTCGTCGCTGGCTGCGAGGATTCCGACCGTCTTGTATCCCTGACTCTTCACGTACTGAGCGAGCGCCTGAGCCGGAAGCGTCTGACCGACCGAGACGCTGAACCCATAGGGGTATGACGCCGGATTGTTGATGGAGTTCGACGCCGACTCCGACATGCCCAGTATCTTGCTGCGGGTCAGCTGCGGAAGAAGAGCCAACGTTTCGGCGCTGGTGGTGCCGGGAATCACGAGGTCGGGTGGCGTACTGGAGGAGAGCGCCTGAGTGAGGAGGCTCGTCGCCTTGGTCGCATCGGCCGCGGTATCGACGGATGTGATCTCGATCTGCCGTCCGTTGATCCCGCCATGAGCGTTGATGTCGGCTGCGCCGGCCTGGTAGCCGGCGAGCTGAGCCTGAGCGAGGGTGGCCACGAATCCACTCGTACCGCCCATAAAGAGCACTTGGTACGGCTGACTGCTGCCAGAACTGTTGGTGTTCGAGCTCCCGCCGGACGAGCAGGCGGCGAGGCCGATTGTGAGGGTCGCCACCGCTGCAGCGGCAACAAGCTTCTTGAATTTGAGCATACTGATACTCACTTCCGTTCTGGTGAGCGCCATCGCTCACAAGCTTTGTCCCTAAATGAAAGGGTTCCGGCGGATGTTCAAACTAAACACTTCCGGACAGAGTATACTCAATTCTCGATCAATAGCGAATGTGCTGAATTGGATTCACCGGCGAGTCGAAGCGTTTATTTCACGGCAGCGACCCGGTTGATCCTGGCAGCCATGACTTCTGGAGGTGCATGAGGTATGAGCGGAGTATCCGTCGTGACCGGAGGGGGCGGAGGCATCGGGCGAGAAGTCGCCCTGCGTCTTGCCGCCCGCGGCGATGCCGTATCGGTATGGGACCGCGACCCAGACGCAGCTCGCACGACGGCCGACGCCATCGTCGAGGCGGGAGGCCGGGCAGAGTCTGAGGCGCTAGACGTCGCAGATCAAGACCAGGTACGTGACGCCACGGCTCGTGCCATCTCTGCTTTCGGCAACATTTCAACTCTGATGACTGGCGCCGGTTACAGCCGGTTCGTGGACTTCCTCGACCTCACTATCGAAGAGTGGACCTCCATGCTCACCGTGCACGCGACGGGCACGTTCGTCTGCGCGCAGGCGGTGACCCCGTCGATGATCGATGCCCACTTCGGGCGCATGGTGTTCATCTCCTCCCTCGCCGGGCTCAGTGGCAGCGCGGGCCATGTGCACTACGCGGCTGCGAAAGCGGCGATCCTCGGCCTCACCAAGGCTTTGTGCAAAGAACTCGGTCCGAGTGGGATCACGGTCAACGCTATTGCGCCAGGAGCGATCGACACTCCCATGCTCAAGCTCATCAAGCCGGAGATCGCAGAGCGGAATTCCAATAATCCTGTCGGTCGAGTCGGAACTCCCGCAGACGTCGCGGAGACCGTGCTGTTTCTCGCCAGCCCACAGGCGAGCTTCATCACGGGTGCAGTGGTGAATCTCTCCGGTGGCGCATACACCTATTGACGATGGGAATCTGAGTGCTAATCCATGATGAAATCGAGAACGGTGTCGTCGTCGTGACCGGCGGTGGCGGCGGCATAGGGCGAGCAATCTCGCGCGAACAGTCGATGCAGGGGTACCGGATCGCGATCTGGGATCATGATCTTCGGCTCGCCGAGCACACGGCTCGCTCTGTCGAGGAATGCGGCGGCCAGGCCATCGCCCTTTCGGTGGATGTCGCCGATCCCGACCAGGTGGCTGCGGCCACAGCGACGACGCTGTCCGAGTTCGGCTCGGTCTCGGCGCTCGTCACATGCTCTGGATTCAACGACTTCACCGCTTTGGATGAACTCACCCCCGACCGGTGGGAACGGATGATGGCCTCACACCTGACCGGCGACTACCTCGCGGTTCGCGCGCTGGTGCCTTCGATGCGCACCCTCGGCTATGGGCGCATCGTCATGCTCTCGTCGATGGCAGGTGTGAGCGGTAGCGCCGGCCACGTGCACTACGCAGCGGCGAAGGCCGGCATCATCGGCTTCGCGAAAGCCTTGTGCAAGGAGTTAGGCCCCGACGGCATCACGGTAAACGTGATCGCCCCGGGAACCATCGAGACCCCGATGATCGCCAACGTGCCCGACGAGGTCATGCGACGATACGCCGACAACCCCGTGGGCCGAATCGGCAAGCCAGACGACATCGCACACTTCGTCTCGGCGGTGCTATCCCCACGTGCATCCTTCTTGACTGGCGCAGTACTGCATATCAATGGCGGGGCATACGTATGACGCACGACGACACGGAAAGCGAGAAACGATGAGTCAGGACTGGAAACCCCTTGGAGCACCGGCCCGATTCGGCGGCGCGAACGTGCTGCGCGGCCTGAACGCTGCCAAGACCGGGGAGGTCATCTCGCTCAATCTCGAACTGAACGATCCCGACGTTCCCTTTGGTCGCCCGCAGTTCACCCGCACCGCACGCCTTCTCAACGACATCCGTGCATTGCCCGACGGCCGGTTCCTCCTGATCAACGACGACCAGATCGAATTGGCGCTCCAGGGAAGTTCTCAGTGGGACGCATTCGCGCATTACGGTGTAATAGACGATACGAACCGTTCCGTCTACTACGGCGGCTTCGGCTTAGAGGAGACTTTCCGTAACGCAACACCGGAGCACCTTGGGATCCAGGCGCTCGGCCCAGCGATCATCGCCAGGGGCGTACTCATAGATCTCGTGGCCGAATTCGGCGACGGTCGCAAACTGCCCGAGGGACTTCGGGTGGACCGCTCCATGGTGGAACACGCACTCGCCGCCCAGTCCGTAGACGTTGAGCCTGGCGACGTGGTCCTCCTCTATACCGGATTCGAGAACGTCCGAGCCGACCTCGACGGCGGATTCCCCACCGGGCCAGTCGCCGGAATCGACGGATCCACCATCACACTGTGGCAAGAACTGGACCCGCTCGCGATCGCCTCGGACAACCCCGCCGTAGAAGCGCTGCCCACCGACCACGCACTGCACATCGAGATGCTACGCGGCCAAGGCGTGCCGCTCGGCGAACTGTGGGCGCTTCGCGATCTCGCGGCTGCCTGTCGCGCCGATCGGCGATATGACTTTCTTCTCAGCAGCGTCCCGCTGCGCATCCACGGCGCTTTCGGATCGCCCATCAACGCAGTCGCAATTCGCTAGACGAAATGACCACGTTGAGCTCTGGGTTCGAACAGACGCCGATTTCAGCTGGCGCCCGGCGCTCCAATCACCAACGACCCCCAAGGGGTGGTCGAGCGGACCTCGTCTGTCACGAAGCGGCTTGAGTCGTTGACGGGATGCGCGCGCTGCAGTCGATCTCGATGCGTGCGCCCATCGCGAGTTCTGCTACGCCGACCGTCGCCCGGCGGGGGCGATACCGCCGAAGAACTCGGCGTAAATGTCATTCATCTGCGCCGACCGGCTCAGATCGGTGAACTGCTGACAGAGCACAACAGTCGCGGGTCTTTACGTATGCGCCGCATCCGCCTGGTCGGCGTGGTGAGCCGTGTGGGCCTCGTGAGCGGCCGAAGCCTCGGCTGCCAGTTGGGCGTCGATCGCGGCGACGTCGACGTCTGACGCGCCGCGGTAGATGCGCTCGAAGGTCAGGATGGTGCGCTGCAGGTCGTGCGCCTCGATGAACGTGAGTGAGGCGTTCTTGAACGTGTTGAGCTGCTCTTGCGGCAGCCGCAGAAGGTACTCGAGCTTGTCGGCCAACTGCTGGGCATCCCCTGGCTCGAAGAGGAAGCCGTTCTCACCGTCTTTCACGAGGTGGGGCAGCGCCATGGCGTTCGCAGCGACCACCGGAAGCCCCGATGCCATGGCCTCCATGGTGGCGATGCTCTGCAGTTCAGCGATCGACGGCATTCCGAAGATCGTGGCTCGTGTGTAGGAGGCGCGAAGTTCCTCTTCGGTGACGTAGCCGGTGAGGTGAACCCGGTCGGCGATGCCGAGCGATTTCGCCTGGTGCTCGAGGGTCTTGAGCAGGTCGCCGCCGCCGACGATGTCGAGTTTCACGTCGAGATCTTCGGGCAGAAGGCTGACGGCCTTGATCAGCACGTCGATCTGCTTCTCGCCGGTGACGCGACCCACGAAGAGGATGCGGTTCTCGGTGCGCGGTGTGAAGTCGGGCGTGTAGTTCTCTGCGTCGATTCCGCACGAGATCGCCAGCACCCCGTCGAGGCCGGTGTACTTCTCGAGGAATTCGGCCGCGCTCTGAGTAGGGGTGGTCACCACATCGGCCCGGCCGAAGGTGCGTTTGGCGGCACGCCAGGCCATGCCGACGGCCTTCTCCTGCCACGACTTCGGAAGCAAGGTGAACTCGAGCAGGTTCTCGGGCATGAAGTGGTTCGTGCCGATGATGCGCACTCCCCCGCGTTTCTGTGCAGCGATCGACAGCCCACGGCCCACGATGATGTGTGACTGAAAGTGAACAACGTCGGGGTCGACCTGTTCGAGAATGCGGTCGCTGTTCTTGTTGATGAACCACGGCTCGGCCCAGCGCAGCCAGTCGTGCGGGTACCACCGGTAGCTCCGCAAACGGTGAACCGTGATGTCTTGGCCGTCGTACTCTTCGATCCAGGTGCCGTGTTTACGCGAGGCCGCAGGCGCGACGACGTGCACCTCATGCCCACGCGCCGCCATGCCGGACGCGAGTCGCTGCGAGAATCGTGCACTGCCGTTGACGTTCGGAGAGAAGGTATCGGCACCGATGACGATCTTCAGGGGCTTCACGGGGCCTGCAGAGGTGCTTGCAGGGGATGTACCGGAAGAATCTGACAAGTGTGGGCTCCTAGTGTTCGCTCTGAGGATGGTATTTGGCCAGACCGAACACACCCAGTATTGCCAAGATTCCCGTCAATACAAAGCCGACCAGCGCAAATGTCGGCGCTTGCGATGCTTCGCCGAGCACGATGATGCCGATTCCGACCGCCACCATGGGGTCGACGACGGTCAGCCCGGCGATCACCAGATCGGGCGGCCCTACTGCGTAGGCGGTCTGAACGAGGTACGCCCCGGCGATCGCAGCGACCAGCAATCCGACCAGACAGGTGAGCGTCAGCCACTCGAAATCTTGCTGCTGCACTCTGCTGATGACCACCTTCGCGAGCGTCGCCACGAAGCCGTAGAGCACGCCGGCGCCGACGATGTACGCGATCGCCTTCATCTGCCGCCTGAACAAGATGAAGGCGACGACGAACAGGGCCAGAACGACACCCATGATGATGACGATCGTCTCGAGCTGCTGATCGCTCACCGGGGTGTCGACGGCGGTGAACGCCGCGATCAGCACGAACAGGGCAACCCCAGCCACGCACATCACGATAGAGACGACGGATGCCCGGTTCAGTTTGGTCTTCGTGATTCGCGAGTTCAGGATGGCCGTGATCACGAGCGCCACCGCACCCAGCGGCTGCACCACGATCAAGGGCGAGAAATTGAGGCTGACGAGCTGTAGTACGATCGCCAGCCCGAGCAGCAGCGTGCCGAGCACCCACGACGGCCGCCTGAGCAGAGCGGCGAGCTGCTTCGGGTCGAGCCCGCCGGTGACCTGCTGGCTCTGCGCCTCGACCTTGTTGACTCCGCGGTGCTGAAACTGGGCTCCGAACGAGAGAAAAACGGCACCGATCAGGGCGATCGGAATTCCCACGAACTGCGCCGGGTTCAGGCTCAACTGGGTCGAGACGAAGGCGAGGTCGGGGGGCACGCAACGACAGTATCGTGGTTTTCGTGGCCTTAGGCTTAGCGAATGGCCGTTCTTCCCATTCGTATTTCGGGCAATGCTGTGCTTCATTCTCCCGCAGCCCCCGTGGCGTCATTCGATCAAGACCTTCGCACTCTGGTGGCCGACATGATCGACACCATGCATGCGGCTCCCGGTGTGGGCCTGGCCGCGCCGCAGGTCGGTGTGCCCCTGCGCATTTTCGTGTACGAGTACACTGACGCCGACGGCGAGGTGCACAGCGGCACCGTGATCAACCCGGTGTTGCTGATCAGCCCGCCGCCGGTAGCAGACGCCGACGAAGAAACCGACGCCGAGGGCTGCCTCTCGTTTCCGGGCGAACGGTTTCCGCTGGTGCGTTCGACCTCGGCGCTGTTGCGAGCCGTCGACATCGACAACCGGCCTTACCAGATCGAGGCCACGGGCTGGCTCGCCCGCATCTTCCAGCACGAATACGACCATCTCGACGGCTACCTCTACATCGACCGACTCGAGTTTCCGTACGCCAAGGCCGCGTCGAAGATCGCACGCAAGCGCAGCTGGGGCAGCCCGGGCAAGAGTTGGATGCCCGGGGTCGACACCTTCGACGGCGGAGCCTGAGGCGCGGTAGAACGCGTCACTCCGACGACCCGGTCACTCGCTGCCCGCTCTCGCTCCGCGGCGTCGTTCCACGTCGTCGCTAGCCGTTGCTTGCTCCCGGCGTCGCTCCCCAGCGTCGTCCTCAGGTGAGCGCGCGGATGCCCGCCGCAACCCCCGCGGCCACGATCACCACTACGATGAACGGCACCTTCAGGGCGTACAGCCCGGCGGCGGCCAGCACGGCGGGAACTCGGGCATCCAGAACCAGCTTTTCGCCCTGCCCGAACGTCTGCACGGCGATCAGCGCGGCGAGCAGCGCGATGGTCAGCAAGTTGGCGACCCGAGCCGGTCGCGGCCGGGCGAAGAGCGCCGGCGGAATCAGGTAACCGACGAACTTCAGCGCAAAACAGGCGATCGAAGCCAGAATGATGAGCTGCCAGAGTGTCATGACGGCATGCCTTCGATGGGCGTGATCTCGGCCGTCTCAGAACCGGCCGGCCCTCCGTGCGGGCCGAGCCAGTTCGTCAGGCCGACGACGACGGCGACTCCGGCCGCCACGATAACGGGCAGTCCCGGTGCTAGAACCGGTGTCAGAAGGGCCGCTACGACACCCGCTGCCACCGCGACGGCTTGCGCCTGAAGCTGCTTCAGCCGCGGCCAGAGCAGGCCGAGAAAGGCGGCTGCGGCCCCGGCGTCGAGGCCGTACGCGCTCACATCGCCGATCAGGTTGCCGATGAGTGCACCGATCAGGGTCGTGATGTTCCAGCCGACGAAAACGACAAGCCCAGTGACCCAAAAGCCCACCCGCTGCGGTCGTGGTGCCGACTGGGCGGTGGAAACTGCGACCGATTCGTCGATGGTGAGGTGGGCGGCCGCGACCCGCGTGAACCAGCCCGAGCCGATGACAGGCGACATTCGCAGGGCATAGAACACGTTTCGCGAGCCGAGCAGCGCGGCGCTGGCGACGGCCGAGGGGCCCGCCGCGAGACCGCCCGCCGCAAGAACGCCCACAAGAGCGAACTGGGAGCCGCCGGTGAACATCACCAGGCTCAGAAAGCAGGTCTGCCAGACATCCAGTCCGGCGGCCACTGCCAACGCTCCGAACGAGATGCCATACGCCGCGGTGGCGACGCCGACAGCGACGGCCGCCCGAGCAGCGGCGCGAGTGGGTGGAGTTTCGCTCACGTCGCAGCCCGAGCAGTCAACCAAAGCGGAGACAAAACGCTAGCTCCTCCGCCTGAGCCTGTGCCTGCGCCTGCTTCGGTGCCAGAGGATGCCCGCGGTGCCGGCCAGCAGGGCGAAGGCGGCAACGACGCCGAGTGGCAGAACATCTGAGGCCCCGGTCGCAGCGAGTGCTGCGCGAGACGCCGCCGCGCTCACGACGGCGGCACCAGCGGCACCCGCATCGGCAGCTTCCGCAGCATCCGTGACCGAATCGTCAGGCAGAATCACAGGAGGCGAGGCGTTGTTCACGCTGCCGTCTTCGGTGCCGCCCACAGCACCGGCTGCCGCGGCCTTCACCGTGAGCGTCGCTCCGACATAGGTCACATCGTAGTTGGGTGAGCTCTGCCCCGAACACGTGATCGGATACGTTCCGGGCCCGGTGACCATCGGCGTGCCACAGAGAAGAGTGCCCGACAACGACGTAGCGGTGTCGCCGGCGACCAGCCCGTGGTAGCGGGCGGTGAACACCGGTTTGTGACCGATTGTGGCGGTCACGTTTCCTGCCGTCACGCTGAGCGGCGCCCGGTCGACTGTGACGGTTCCAAGGATGTACAAGGGCTCGTATTCGATATTGTCGAAGCCCTGGCAGACGGAATCGTACTGACCGGCCGGGCTTGTGGCGGTGGCATCCGAGCCACACGTCACATGAAGGCCCAAGGACTCGGGCGTCTCGCCTCTGACGAAGTCGTGGTAGGTGGGCTCGATCACGGGTGGGGCAGTGCCGTAGGTGGTGGAGACGTCATTGGGCACCACCGCGATCTGAAATGGAACCACGTGAAGCAGTGCCGGGTCTGAGAACACCCGGTCGGTTGAGGGGGTATCGCCGGCGGCGTTGTACAGCAGTGCCTTGTAGACGTAACCGTCCATCGCCATCGTCGGAATGAGAGCGAGGCGCTTGCCGACGGCGCCCACGATCGGCTCGAAGGTCTTGCCGCGATCGTGCGAGACATACCACTGAAAGAGCGGATCGGGAGTGCCCGTACCGTCGACATCGAACTGAGCATAGAAACCCGATGTCGCTGATGGCGCGAAGGGCTGTCGTGTGACGACCGGAGCCGACTTGACCACGTTGATGCTCTGCTGCACCTGCGCTGACGGCGGATATGAATCTCTACCCGCCTGGTTGGCGTAGACGGTGCAGGTTCCCGATTCTCCTGTGCTGGTATCTGACACGAATGACACGTCGCCGTCGGCCGATACGCTGCACCAGGGGGCGCTCGCGGGGTCGGTAGTGAAGGTCACCGGTTGGCCGGATGCCCCGGGCGTGACATCCATTGTGTAGACGGTGCCGACCGTCGCCGGATCGGGTGGCTCCGAGGTGATGGTCATCGATTGCGCGGCGGGCCCCACGGTCAAGACGCCCGGCTGATAGACGATTCTGTAGTGATCGGAGGTCTGGCCGGTACAGGTGATCGGGTGCGTGCCCGGGCTGAGTACAGCATCACTCGAACACACCAGATGCCCACCGAGCGAAGCCGGAGTGTCACCGTTGACGAAGTCGACGAGACCGTTGACGCCGTAGCGCACCGTGAACTGCGGCAGGGCGTGGTCGTAGTCCATCGACGCGTTGTCGGCCGACACGAACAGCGGCGCCGGTTTCACGTCGATCTGGCCCGGAAAGGTCGTCGCCGATCCTGCGACATTCGTGTAGACGGCACGGTAATAGTGCGACGCGATCGTGAGCGCATTGTCGGTGTAATTCGGGTTGGTCGCACCCGGAATATCGGCGTACGACCCGTCGCGTGAACCCGCTACCTGCCATTGCACGGTGGGGGCCGGCACTCCGGTGGCGGAGGATTCCATGGTGATGGGCGAGCCGTAGGTCGTTCCGTAGCCGTGTTGTCCGCTTGTGATGACCGGCGCCACCGACTGAACCACGTGATGTGTGTACGAGCCGGTGTTCGGCTGAAAAACCTCGCTGGCGGTGCTGAACCCCGAATAGGTCGTTGTGAACTGGTTGTCGCCGGCCGAGAGGATGCCCGCTGCGACGTTCACCGTGGCGGCACCGTTCACCAGCGGCACGGTGCCCAGATCGGTCTGGCCGAGGCGGAAGTCGAGCGTGCCACCCGTTGCGAGGTGGCCTCCCCCGCTCGCGACAGTGGCGCTCAGCGTCACGGATTCGCCGGTGATCGACGGGCTGGGCGACGATGTGATGGTGGTCGTCGTCGTGTAATACGGCACGATTTCGACATACGTCGAACTCGAATCGATCGACCCGTTCTGCAGCGTGCCCGACGGGTTGTCGCTGGTGGGGGCGGTTGTGGGCACATAGGGCGGAATGTAGTTCGAGCCGCCACCGCCGCCGCCACCGCCTGCACCCGAGCCGCCACCACCGCCACCGCCGCCGTACAGGCCGCTGCCTCCGGTGCCGGCGAAACCACCATCGACGTGCCGGTCGGCATCGTGACCGCCGAGCCCTGACGAGAGATACGAGCCGTTCTGCCCGGTTTCGCCGGTGCCGAAGAGAAAGAAGTAGCCTCCGACACCGCCCGCGCCGCCCGCCGTCGTCGTTCCGGCCGCGCCACCGTCGCCGTTCACCTTGCTGTTGTCACCGCCCGGCGTGCCGTGCTGTCCAGCCGCGCCACCGTTGCCGCCCTGGCCCTGAACACCGGCCCCGCCACCGCCGCCACCACCGGCGACGATCAGGAAGGCGTTCACAGGCATGGTCGACGGCGTTGATCCTCCCTCGTCGCAATACGGCTGGGGATTTACCGTGGAGACGAACGACGCGATTCCGCCATAGCCCAGACCCGACGTGTACGGAAGACGGAAGAGGTTCGACGACGGGGCCGCCCAGAGTGTCTGCCCGGGGCGCACCGCCACCACCTCCTGAACGATGCCGCCGTTTCCGCCAGCACCGGCCGTGTGGTCGCCCAGCTTGCCCGTCACACCCTTCTGCCCGACGGCCGTGATACGCGCGTAGTCGACGGATTCGGGAACGGTGTAGGTGCCGACGCTGCATCCGGCCGGCTCTTGACCGGTGCCGGTGCCGTCGAACCTGATCTTCTGGTCGGCCAGGTCATCCGGACTCGCGGAGGCAGTCTGGCTCGTCGTCGCACTAGCGGTGGTCGCCGCGTTCGCCGACATCGGCATGACCGTCGCCGATCCGATTGCCAGCAGACTCAGCACGCCCACCAGCCCGCGAACGCGCGCCCATCCGGTCGGCGAGCCGGTGCGCGGGGCTGGAGTCGTGATCACTGTGGCGGCCGGTCGATCAGAAGACGACGGCGAGCGAGTCGTAGCCCGGAATCGTCACGTACAGCGTGACATCGTCGGGCCCGGGCGCATTCTGCGTTGCAAACTTCAAGTCGATGAGCGAATCGGCGGGATCGTCGCCATAAGCGAAACCCGTCTCGGCATCCAGCGCCACGTTCGTGTTGGAGAACGTGAAGTATGCGGCGAACAAGACGGGCCCCGGCGCGGGGTTGAGCACGAAACTCGCGCTGCCGCCGAGCAGCGGATCCCACGAACCGGTCAGGTACGTGACCGTACCCGACTCGGTGCTCGCCGAGGCGTGCGGACTCGCGATGGCGGCCACGACCACGGGCACCGACCACGCGGCGGCCGCGGTGAAAGCGCGACGCGAAACGCGAGGCTCGAAGGGGCGAGGCTCAACGACCTGGGGTTCACCAGCACGGGCAACCGCCCGTGCGTCGATGGGAGTCTCTGCCACTCCGTCGCCCCCTTGGTGAAAAAAGGCCGCCGGGGTGGAGCCCTGACGACCTTTTCGCTCCCCGACTTGGACTCGAACCAAGAACCTGCCGGTTAACAGCCGGCTGCTCTGCCAATTGAGCTATCGAGGAATACGCTGAAACAGCTTGGTTACATTATCACGAAACAGCCGTGCACTAAATCGAGCGCTCGTCAATACCCCGCCTGCGGGTCGACCACACCGACGAAAATGCCGTCTCCGACGAAAGCCGCCACGTTCACTTCGAGGCGTTTCGCGAGCAGCGGGGCGGTCATGTCGGGCGTGTCGGCACTGTGCGACGTGATGATGAGGTTCGGCGCCGACCAGAGCGGATGCCCGTCGGGCAGTGGCTCGGGATCTGTGACGTCGAGGCCCGCACCCGCGATGGCCCCCGTTTCGAGGGCGGCGAGCAGGGCATCCGTGTCGACCAGACCGCCGCGTGCGATGTTGACGAGATAGGCCGAGCTCTTCATGGCGGCGAATTGCGCCGGGCCGAAGAGCTTCGCGGTGCCGCCGGTGAGGGCGGCGGCGACCACGACGACGTCGGCGGTGGGCAGTACGTCGGCCAGGGCATCCGTCGTCACCGTACGATCGGCGCCCGCGAGATCGACCGCGCGACGGCGCACAACGGTCGTCTGCACGCCGAACGGAGCCAGCAGACGCAGTAACTCGACCGCGATGCCCCCGGCGCCCACGATGACGACGTGACGGCCGTAGAGCGACTCGCCCGTCGACGTGGTCGCCCACGACGTGGCCCGAACACGGTCGGGGATGCGCCGCAGCAGCGCCAGGGCGAGCATCAAGGCGTGTTCGGCGACGGGCTGGGCATACGCGCCCTTGGCGCTGGTGTAGAGCAGGTGCGGCCGGTTGTGGCTCTTCAGTGCGGCGGCGAACGAGTCGACTCCGGCCCAGGGCAACTGCACCCACTGGATGCCCGGGTGCGTGTCGAGCACCGCGACGAGTTCAGCGACCGAACCCGCGCTCAGCCAGACCAGAGCACGGGTGTCGGCAGAGAGTTCGGCGACCTTGCCACCGCCCGCTTGGATCGCATCGACGAACAGCGGCCCGGCCACGGGCAGCACCGCGATCGGCCCCTGCGTGGGTCGCAATTCAGCAGACACGGCGGCAGCCGGGGTCGCCGGCACGGCCTGATGCTGCGCGGGCGTCTGCGGGCCGGCAGGGCGGGCTGCAAGGTCGTAATCCGACGTGGTCACGCCCGGTTACCCCTCGATTTCGCCAGGCCGGCGACGTACGGATGCCGCGGATCGCCGAGCACCTCGTCGATCGTTCCGAGCCCCACGACCACCCCTTCGTGCAATACGACGATGCGGTCGACCGAACGCCGCAACACCTCGAGATCGTGGCTGACGATCAGAGCGGTCGCCCCGCGTTCTCGCTGGAGTTTCGCGATGACGTCGATGACGGGGCCGCGAACGGAGACGTCGACCCCAGCGGTCGGCTCGTCGACCACGAGAAAGACCGGGTCGAGTATCAGCGAGCGAGCGATGGCGACCCGTTGTCGCTGGCCGCTCGACAGCTCGTGGGGCAGCTTCAGGGCCGTTCCATTGGCGAGCAGCAGGGCGTCGAGCAGCGTCGCGACTCGCAGGCTGGCGTCTTTCTCGTTGTATCGTTTGTCACGCGAGAAGAGGGGCTCGGCGACCGATTCGGCGATCGTCATGTTCGACGTCAGAGTGCTCGAGGAGTCTTGCGGCAGGTAGCCGACGCCGAAGGTGAGCCGGTTGAGCTTTCGGCCGCGCACGCCCTTTCGCAGGTCGTAACCGAGCACGCTGAGCGCTCCACCGACGATGCGGGCGGTGGACTCACGAGGCCCGCTGCTGGCCTGGGCGGCGGCGACCCGGGCGAAGGTCGACTTGCCCGATCCGCTCGAACCGACCAGCCCGACGATCTCGCCCGGCTCGATACGCAGGCTCACACCGCGAACGGCCGTGTATGAGGGGCTCACACTGTGGGCGGGGTATTCGATGGTGACGTCTGACGCCAACAGCACGGGGTCACTCATGCCTTCGAGCCTAACAAGCGGGCCGCTGTGCGCGGGGCATGCCGGCTGTCTGTCACGTCAGTCCATCTGGATCGCACGTCAGTCCATCTGGATCGCGCGTCGGTCGGCCTCGAGCTGCATGAGCTCGCGTTCCAAGACCCGCCGGGCGTCGGGCTCCGTGGCAGCGTCGGTGCGTTGCAATTGGCCCTTTACTTCTTCTTTGCGTCTCACGAGATGGCGTTCGATGAGGGAAGACGTCACTCGTCGCAGGTACACGTCGAGCTCGCGCTCCGGCCGTTCGGGAATCGGAGCCACCGCCAGTTGCTCGACCAGCCCTTTGTACTGCGGCGCGACGGCCTCGACGATCGCGCCGACCCAGTCCGGGCGGTCGAATGCGTCGATCGACAGGGCGATCGCGTCGCGCACGGCAGCCAAGGCGGCATTGCTGTAGCCGACACCGGATGCCCGTACCAGCAGATCGCGGCCGACAGACGTGGGGTACTGCAGCATCGCCATCAGCGCATCTCGTTCGAGGCGCACAGACGTGGTGCTCGGCAGCGAGGTCAGCGACACCGTTGCGACGGGAGCCGGGACGATGTGGGCCGGAATGATCTCCTCGGCGCCGCCCGGCTGCGACACACTCCGTGTGCTTGCTGTGCCGCCGGCAGCGCTACTGCCCGAAGGGCCGCCTGAGCCTGCGCCAGCGCCTCCACTCGTGCCTCCGCTCTGCGACACCGCCCGCGACACCTCGGAGATGTCGACGCCCAGCAACCGCGCGAGTTCGCGGGTGTAACCCGGGCGGAGCGCGGGGTCACGGATGTCGGCGACGACCGGCGCGGCATCCCGAAGCCCGGCGGCCCGGCCTTCGACGGTGTTCAGGTTGTAGTTGGCGAGCTTCTGTTTGATGACGAACTCGAACATCGGCTTCTTCGACGCGATGAGCCGGCGCACGGCGTCATCGCCTCGGCCGAGGCGCAGGTCGCACGGGTCGAGGCCGTCGGGCGCGACCGCCACGTACGTCTGCGCCGCGAAGCGCTGCTCTTCGCTGAAGGCCCGCAGCGCTGCCTTCTGACCGGCGGCGTCGGGGTCGAACGTGAAGACGACTTCGCCGAGGCCTATCGTGTCGTCGCCGAGGATGCGGCGCATCACCTTGATGTGTTCGACTCCGAATGACGTTCCACAGGTGGCCACGGCCGTGGTGATGCCGGCCAGATGACACGCCATCACGTCGGTGTAGCCCTCGACCACCACGACCTGTCGGCTGCGAGCGATGTCGCGCTTGGCCAGGTCGAGCCCGTACAGCACCTGCGACTTGTGGTAAACCGGCGTTTCGGGCGTGTTCAGGTATTTGGGGCCCTTGTCGTCGTCGTACAGACGGCGTGCACCGAACCCGACGGTCTGGCCGGTCTGATCGCGGATGGGCCAGACGAGGCGCCCGCGAAAACGATCGTAAGTGCCGCGCTCGCCCGTCGAGGTGAGCCCTGCCGTGCTGAGCTCTTCGTTGCTGTAGCCGAGGCTGCGCAGGTGTTTGCCGAGGTTGTCCCAGCCCTGCGGCGCGTAACCGACGCCGAAGCGCTCGGCGGCGCCGGCGTCGAAACCGCGTTCACCGAGAAAGCGCCGCCCGGCATCCGCACCGTCTGTGGTGAGCTGCTCGGTGAACCAGACCCGGGCCGCTTCGTTCGCGGCGAGCAGACGGGCCCGGTTGCTGTGATCGGCCGCCGGGCCGCCGTCTTCGTAGTGCAGCTCGAAGCCGATCTGGCCCGCGAGTCGCTCGACGGCCTCGGCGAACGTGACATGGTCGAGTTTCTGCAGAAAGGTGAAGACATCCCCGCCCTCGCCGCAGCCGAAGCAGTGGTAGTAACCGACTTGCGGGCGCACGTGAAAACTCGGCGATCGCTCGTCGTGAAACGGGCAGAGCCCTTTCATCGAGCCGATGCCGGCGCTCTTCAGCGTGACGAATTCACCGACCACGTCGGCGATGTTGATACGCGCGCGCACCTCGTCGATGTCGCTGCGCCTGATGCGGCCTGCCATGAGTGTTCTACGACTCCTCTCGGGAGCCGGGAGAAACGAGCCGGCGGTGCCAGGAGAGCGCCGACTGGTCGGTGAGGCTGGCGACCTGATCGACGATGACCCGCTTTTTCGCCGCGTCGTCGGCCGCGGTCAGCCAGTCTCCTGCGAACGACGGCTCGAGATTCGCCGATTCGGTGGCGAGCAGCCGTTCTGCCAGTTCGATCAGCAGTGCGCGCTGGGTGCGGTAGATGGGCTTTCTCTTGGTGCTCGACATCACGAAGGCAGCGACGATGCCCTTCAGTACGGCGATCTCGGCGGCGACCTCGCGCGGCACCACCACGTTGGCCTGATACCGGATGAGGCTGGCCGACTCATACGTTTCGCGCGTCGCGTGAGTGGCGGCCCCCGAGAAACGCCCGATCAGCTGACTGGTGAGGTTCTTGAGGCGGGCCTGAGCGAACCGGCCGCCGTCGTATTCGTCGAGCCAGACGTCGAGCGAGTCGAGGCGGTCGAAGGCGGCGATGAGCTCGGTGTGGCTGAACGAACCGCCCACCCAGGAGTGCATGCTCGTGACCAGTGCCTCGTGATCGACCCTGCTGCCGAGCGCGGGCACGTCGACGTAGCCGTTGAGTACGGCGTCTTCGAAGTCGTGCACCGAGTAGGCGATGTCGTCAGACAGATCCATCACCTGCGCCTCGATGCAGAGCTGATCCGCCGGGGCTTCTCGCCGCAGCCAGGTGAATACGGCAACGTCGTCGGCGTAGACGCCGAACTTCTGGCGCCCGCTGGTGTCGGTCACCGAGTCGGCTGCCGGCCACGGGTACTTGCAGCTCGCGTCGAGGCTGGCCCGCGTGAGGTTGAGGCCGTAACCGCGGCCGTCGGGGCCGAACACCTTCGGTTCGAGCCGGGTCAGAATGCGCAGGCTCTGCGCGTTGCCTTCGAAGCCGCCGATGTCTGTAGCCCACTCCGACAGCGCGCGCTCGCCGTTGTGGCCGAACGGCGGATGCCCGAGATCGTGTGCCAGGCACGCCGTATCCACCACGTCGGGGTCTAACCCGAGACTCGCTGCAAGCTCCCGGCCGACCTGAGCGACCTCGAGCGAATGCGTGAGCCTGTTTCGCGCGAAGTCGAGGTCTGCCGCCGGAGACAGCACTTGTGTCTTCGCGGCCAGACGCCGGAGCGCACCGGAGTGCAGCAGGCGCGCGCGATCACGGGCGAAGTCGCTGCGGCGGCTGTCGTGCTCTTCGGGCAGCGGCCGCTCGGTGTCGTGGTTCGTGTAGCCGGTCATGGCCTGCGCGCTGCCTGCATCTGCGCTGCCTGCCTGTGCGCTGCCTGCATCTGCGCTGCCTGCCTGTGCGCTGTCTGCATCTGCGCTGCCTGCCTCAGCGCTTCGGGCCGGTGACGTCGACGGCGCCACACCAGGCACTACGGTCTCAGCCACCGCTGTGCTCCAGCTCGGCACCGGCGAGCTCGGCGAGCTCCGGCAGATCGAGCGTGCGAGACGCGAGCCAGTTGTTCGGCAGCGCGGGGCGTTTGGGCGTGCCGGCCCGGCCACGCGGGCCTTCGGCGTCGGCACCGGGGTATGGAAGTGCTTTGTCGAGGGTGCCGAGCAGAGCATCCATCTCGGCCAGCGACGTGACCATGGCCAGGGCAGAGCGAACCTCGTGGCCCACCGGGTAACCCTTGAAGTACCACCCGACGTGTTTGCGAATGTCGCGGCACGCTCGCTCTTCGCTGTCGAAGAAGTCCACGAGCAGCTCGGTGTGGCGTCTCAGGGCCGCCGCCACCTCGCCGAGCGGCGGATGCGCGCGGGCAGCCAGCGCCTCGGCTTCTGTGAGCTCGCCGCTTCGAACGCGGAAGGCTGCCGAGAGATCACCGAACAACCACGGGCGGCCGAGGCACCCACGCCCCACCACGACGCCGTCGCAGCCGGTTTCGTCGACCATGCGCAGTGCGTCGTCGGCCGACCAGATGTCGCCGTTGCCGAGCACGGGAATGCTGGTGATGGTTTCTTTGAGCTTCGTGACGGCCGACCAGTCGGCGTGGCCCGAATAGAAGTTGGCCGCAGTGCGGGCGTGCAACGCGATGGCTGCCACACCGGCGCCCTCTGCCGCACGCGCGGCTTCGAGGTAGGTGAGGTGGGTATCGTCGATGCCCTTACGCATCTTGACGGTGACCGGGATGTCGCCGGCAGCTCGCACGGCGGCCTCGACGATGCCGCGGAACAAATCACTCTTCCACGGCAGAGCGGCGCCGCCGCCCCTTCGGGTGACCTTCGGAACCGGGCAGCCGAAGTTCATGTCGATGTGGTCGGCCCGGTCTTCGGCGACGAGCATGGTGACGGCTTCGCCCATGGTTTTCGGGTCGACGCCATACAGCTGAATCGAACGTGTGGTCTCTGACGGATGATGCGTGATGAGCCGCATCGATTCGGGGGTTCGCTCGACCAGCGCGCGTGAGGTGATCATCTCGCTGACGTAGAGCCCGGCACCGTATTCGCGGCAGAGCCTGCGGTAGGCGGTATTGGTGATTCCGGCCATGGGAGCGAGCACGACGGGAACGTCGAGTTCGATCGGGCCGATGCTCAGCTTGGGCGCACCCGTGAGCGTGATTGGAGAAGACATTTGTCTAATTCTCCCAGAGTTTCTGATCGGCCGGGCCGCGCGTGCCCGGTCTGGGGAGAACTACTTCGTCGTCGACGATGTGGAGGAGGTGCCACTGCCCGTCGAAGACGGAGTCTCGGCCGCAGAGTCGGCCTCAGGAGCAGACGGAGCCTCCGCAGACAGAGCCTCCGCAGATGGAGACACCGCAGACGCAACCTCGGCCGTCGAGCTCTCACCGGGCACCACGCACACGCCGTCGATGCCGCACACCGCGCCGTCGGGCGTATCCACCCCGCCGATCATCTGGAAGACCGGCGACATTGCTGCGATCGTACGCAGATCGGTTTCGGCGGCGCTCATCGCACGGCCTCCACCACGTCGCCGGCACGTTCGCCGGTGATCTGGGTCAGCACCTGGGCGAAGGTCGAAGCATCCTGAGCCCCCGACACCCCATACTTGCTGTCGAACACGAAGAACGGCACGCCTTGGATGCCGAACTCGATCGCCTGCGCCTGGTCGGCTCGCACCGCTGGGAGATACTCATCCTCACGAAGTGAACGCAGAACGTCGTCGCGGTCGAGGCCCACCTCGGCGGCGAGGTCGGCGAGGTCTTCGTCGCGGCCGACGTGCTTTCCCTCTTCGAAATACGCCTTCAGCAGGCGCTCTGTCATGTCGAGCTGGCGACCGTGCGCCTTGGCGAAATGAATCACCTGGTGGGCCTTCACGGTGTTCGTGTGCTGTAGCGCGTCGTAGTCATAGTGCAGCCCGACGGTTTCGGCGATTCCGGTCACGCGGGCGAGCATCTGCACGGTCTGCTCGGGCGCGAAGCCCTTGTGCTGGGCCAGAAAGTCGAGCTCTGAGCCCTCGAAATCGACGGGTGTATCGGGCGCCAATTCGAAGCTGTGGTAAACGACCTCGACGGGAATCGCTGCGCCATCGGGGCCGGCCGCGACGTATTCCGCGATTCCGTTCTCGAGCTTGCGCTTGCCGATGTAGCACCAGGGGCACGCGATGTCTGACCAGACGTCGATCTTGATTGCATCACTCATACTGAAGGCAACGACCGGGCGCAGGGCGATATTCCCCGCTGATCGGTGCCGCCTGGGGAATGATCCACCCCGGGCATCCGGTTAGATATTCACATGACGCTCACCGGTACAGAACGAGTCGAACACGATGCCGCCGAGCGCGGCCTGGCCATCGAGATCGTCGAGCGCCCCGCAGCCGACAGCCTCGAGAGCGCCGCCGCCCTGCTGGGTCTGACGCCGGCCGACGTGATCAAGACGCTCGTGGTGAAGCGTCACGATGGTGACTACCTCTTCGTGCTCACTCCGGGCGACCGCCAGATCAGCTGGCCGAAATTGCGCACACTCGTCGCCGTGAACAAGCTCTCGCTGCCGTCGGCCGAGCTCGCCTTCGAGGCGACAGGCTATGAGCGGGGCACGATCACTCCGCTGGGCAGCACCAACCCGCTGCCCGTCTTCGCAGACGAGCGGATGATCGGCAAGCGCATCGCCCTGGGCGCCGGCGAGCATGGTCGAACCCTGTTCGTCGACGCAGACACATTTCTCGAATCGTTCGGCGCCACCGTGGCTGACATCACCGACCCGCTGAAGCCGCGCACCTGACACTCAACCGCTGAGTGCGCCCGTTTGGAGCAACTGCGCTCGCTCAAACAGGCGCGGTTGCGCCAAACGCCGGCGCGTCGCGCCGGGCCGCTGCTCAGCGCGCGGGCTTGGGCGCATCCACCGCCCCGCCGAACCGCCGGGTGCGCCCGGTGTAGTACTCGATGGCCTGCCAGAGGTCGGCGCGGGTGAAGTCGGGCCAGAGCTGGTCGAGAAACACCATCTCGGCATAGGCAGACTGCCAGAGCATGAAGTTACTGGTGCGCTGCTCCCCCGAGCTGCGCACGAATAGATCGACGTCGGGCAGATCGGGCACGTACAGGTGTCTCTGAATAAGCTTCTCTGAGATGCCGGAGGGCTTCAAACGCCCGGCGGCGACCTCGGCGGCAATGTGCTGCACGGCATCCGTCAGCTCGTTTCGGCCGCCGTAATTGACACACATGGTGAGGGTCAGCGTGGAGTTCGCGGCGGTCAGGCGCTCGGCGAACTGCAACTCGTTGATCACCGACGCCCAGAGCCTCGGCCGCCGCCCAGCCCAGCGCACCCGCACACCCCACTCGTTGAGCTGGTCACGCCGGCGATGCAGCACCTCGCGGTTGAATCCCATGAGAAACCGCACCTCGTCGGGCGAGCGCTTCCAGTTCTCAGTGGAGAAGGCATACACGCTGAGATGCTTCACACCGATCTGGATGGCGCCGGCCACGACGTCGAGCAGCGCCGCCTCGCCCGCCTTGTGCCCTTCGACGCGGGTCAGGCCGCGGGCGTTGGCCCAGCGGCCGTTGCCGTCCATGACGATTGCCACGTGGTCGGGAACTTCGGCTTTCGGAATGTCAGGCGGATAGATGCCTGTGTAATCGAGTGGACGGAATTCGGCGGCCAAGGGTGAGGTTTTGCCGACGCGGCTCATGCGGTGTGGTGGCTTTCGTGTGTGTGACGGGGAAGGGGCGATGGATGCGGTGTCGATCTGTTCGAGTGACGCTACTCGGCTACCGGGGCAGTGGCTACTAAGGGCAGAGTGCGTGAGGCAGCGCTGCCCGACGAACTCGACGCAGCTGCTGCCTGCCGGGCGAGCTGAGCCTCACGCAGCGTATGGATGGTCGAATTGCTGCGATCCACGTGCTGCAGCGATCGCAGCCCCCGCTCGAGGTGCCACTGAGTATAGGCGGCAACGATACCGCTCGCCTGCGACCGAACCCGGTCTGCGGCGGAGTCTGCCGTCGCCCAGTCACCCGAGAGCAGGGCCCCGAGCAGCCCCAGCGTGGCCGCATCGAGGCGGGGAGTGCCCGGCGGCGCGTACTCGTCGCTCACGACTCCACCGAGTTGCACGACGAAGGCGGAGTGCGGCCCCGGCACGCCCGACACCGCGCAGTCGAAGAAGCTCGGCGCCCAGCCCGCCATCGAGAGGGCGCGCAGCAGGTACGAGTCGAGGGTCAGGCTCGAACCGTGCTCGCCGCGCGAGAGCGATCGCAGCGCACCGACCAGCAGCAGGTACTGCTGCTGCGTCGCATCCGCTTCGGTGAGTTTGTCGGCGGTTTCGACCATGGCGCTTGCTGCGGTGTAGCTCGCGTAGTCGGCAGAGATCTCGGCGCCATAGGAGGCAATGGTCTCGGCCTGCGTGATGGTGTCGAGGTTGCGCCCCTCGAAGAACTGCACGTCTGCCACCATGAACGGCTCGAGCCGGGCGCCGAACTTCGATGCAGTGCGCCGAACGCCCTTGGCCACCGCGCGGATCTTGCCGTGCTGCCGCGAGAGCATCGTCACGATGCGGTCGGCTTCACCCAGCTTGTGGGTGCGCAGCACAACGACGTCATCACGGTAAAGGGGCACCCCTCCATTATCCGCCCCTCCCCTGACTTCACCCCGGAGGCCCGTCCGCACCCGCGCGCCCCTACCCCCCCTCCCCCCGCGCCCGCCTCCCCGGGGCCATCCATTTTTCGAAGAAGCACGCTAACGCGCCGGATAGCGTACTTCTCCGCAAAACCGACGATGTCGAACGGAGGTGGAGGGCGGGGCGGGCGGGCAGAGGGGCAGCGAAGGGCGGGTCAGGCCGAGGCGAGCTCGCGGTCGTGACCGGCGACACGGATGGCGCGGTTGACCGCACTGACGACGGCCTTCAGAGACGCCGTCGAGATGTCGGCGTCGATGCCGACTCCCCAGTAGGTGACGCCTTCGACCTGGCATTCGACGTAGGCCGCCGCCAGGGCGTCGCCGCCGGCGCTGAGGGCGTGCTCGACGTAGTCGAACACCTTCACATCGACACCCTCTTGAGCCAGAACATCGAGGAAGGCCGCGACCGGCCCGTTGCCGTCACCGACGAGCGAGCGCGACTCGGCACCGACCCGCAAGTCGACCGCCAGCGACGTCGCGCCGCTCAGGTTGCTCGACGTACTCGTGCGGGTGAGTTCGAACCGGCCCCACTTCGCGTCGGCACGCGACGCGGGCGCAGGCAGGTATTCGTCTTGGAAGATCGCCCAGATCTGGTCGCTCGTGACCTCGCCGCCCTCGGCATCGGTCTTCGCCTGCACGACCCCGCTGAACTCGATCTGCAGGCGGCGCGGCAGGTCGAGCGCGTGATCGTTCTTCAGCAGGTAGGCCACCCCGCCCTTGCCGGATTGCGAGTTGACGCGGATGACCGCCTCGTACGAACGCCCCAGGTCTTTCGGGTCGACCGGCAGGTACGGCACGGCCCAGACGAGCGAGTCGACGTGCACACCCTGCGCCTCAGCGTCGGCCGCCATGGCCTCGAAGCCTTTCTTGATGGCGTCTTGGTGCGAGCCGCTGAACGCGGTGTAGACGAGATCGCCGGCCCAGGGGCTGCGCTCGTGCACCTTCAGCTGGTTCACGTACTCCGTCGTTCGGCGAATACCGTCGAGGTCACTGAAGTCGATCTGCGGGTCGATCCCCTGCGTGAACAGGTTGATGCCCAGGGCGACGAGATCGACGTTTCCGGTGCGCTCACCATTGCCGAACAGGCAGCCCTCGATACGGTCGGCTCCGGCGAGGTAACCGAGCTCGGCGGCCGCGACGGCGGTACCGCGATCGTTGTGCGGGTGCAGCGAGAGAATCACGTTCTCGCGGTGGGCCAGGCGGCGCGACATCCACTCGATGGAGTCGGCGTAGACGTTCGGCGTGGCCATCTCGACGGTCGAGGGCAGGTTGACGATGACCTTGCGCTCGGGAGTCGGCGCGAAGATCTCGATGACCTGGTTCGTGATGTCGAGCGCGAAGTCGAGCTCCGTGCCCGTGTAGCTCTCGGGCGAGTACTCGTAGTACACGGTGGTTTCGGGAATGGTCTTCTCGTACGCGAGGCACAGCCGAGCGCCCTCGAGCGCCAGATCGATGATGCCCTGCTTGTCGGTTCTGAACACCACGTCACGCTGCAGGATGCTCGTGGAGTTGTAGAGGTGAACGATGACCTGCTTGGCACCCTTCACCGACTCGTACGTGCGGGCGATCAGATGTTCGCGGGCCTGCGTCAGAACTTGGATGGTCACATCTTCGGGAATGGCATTCTCTTCGATGAGGCTGCGTACGAAGTCGAAATCGGTCTGGCTCGCGCTCGGAAAGCCGACTTCGATCTCTTTGTATCCCATGCGCACGAGCAGATCGAACATGATGCGTTTGCGTTCGGGGTTCATCGGGTCGATGAGCGCCTGATTGCCGTCACGCAGGTCGACGGCGCACCAGCGCGGAGCCTGGGTGATGGTCTTCGACGGCCAGGTGCGGTCGGGCAGATCGACACCGAACGTGTCGCGGTACGGGCGGTACTTATGGATCGGCATGCGTGATGCGACTTGATTGTTCTTCACGAGAGATCTTCCTTACGTCTTTTGCTGTCTGTTACGTCTTGTTTGGGTTGCATGTAAATGAATACGAGCCAATGACGAACTCCGCGACGAGGAAGGCTTTATCTAAAGCTCGTCGCGGCAGCTAAGAAGGAGCAGACCGAAAAACACCTTTTCAGATTAGCACGACCCTACGAATTGCGCGCCAGCAAGGTGATGGCCTGCCTGGCCGACAGCGTCGGCACGTACGCCCGTGCAAGAGCCGCGCCTACGGCGGGCAGGGTCAGCGGGTCGGCATAGGCCAGATATTGCGGCACATTCCGCGGACGGAACTTCTGCTTGAAAGCATGCAGTGACGCAAAGCCGTACACCGGCTCGAGAGCACGCCCCAGCACGTCGAGCAACGTGGCCCGCGCTCCTTCGCTGCGCAAGCTCTCGCCCGGAGCGCCGGTCACCTCTCCGCTGTGAGCCAGCGGCGCCGCCGAGAGGCTCACGAACTCGAGGCCGGCCTGCTGGGCGCGCAGAATCGTCTCGGCGAGCGTGAACTCCATCACTCCGTTCACCGCGTCGGGGCGTCGCCGCATGAAGTCGAGCGTCCACCCCACAACGACACCCTCCCGAAAGGTCGGCAGCCAACTCGTCACGCCGAGAACCTCGTCGTCGGCGTCGAGTGCGATCATCAGCCGCACCTCCGCGTCGATCAGTTCGTCGACGCCGCCGAGCGTGAAGCCCATTTCGGGCAGATTCTTCTCGGCGACCCACACTTCAGAGAGCTCACGCAGCTGGGTCGCCTGGCCGGTCGGCAGCCGGTGGTACGACGTCCATTCCGCTCGAATGCCGAGCTTTTTCGCCTTGTTGATAGCTGTTCGCACGTCTTGCATCTTCTTGCCCTCGAGCGAGAAGGTGTCGAGCGTGATGAGAGCCTCTTCAGCGATCTGCATCATCGACCAGTGCATACCCGCGAAGGCCCGGGCGAGCGACGCCGATACGGCGTAGAACACCGGCGTCCAGCCGTGGTTCGTGCAGAAGGCCGCGAAATCCGAGACGGCTGCGGCCCGGTCATCCGCCCCGCCCGTGCCCAACGGTTCACCGGTCGCGATCGCCACCCCGTTGATCACGCGGTACGCAATAGCAGCGTCAGACCGATCCGAGAACCAGTAGTGGTTTCCGGTCCAGGTGGCGATCCACGACAACGAGCCCCGGCCACCGGCGTGCAGAAGCGAGCGGATGCGCGCTTCCTGCCCCGCGCTCTGACCCAGTCGATGACGCGACACCGACAGCACCGCGGTCACAGCGACCACGAACCAGAACAGCGGGCCGGCCCACTCGTACACGAAACGCGCCGCATCGCTTGTCGGAAACACGTCGACCCGCTCGAGCGACAGAAAGCCGACCGGCATGAAGCGTTCCGGCAGATCGCTGAGCAGATCGCCGAGCGACACACGCGGCGAGAACTGCGTACGTAGCGCGAAGGCGATGCTGAGATAGACCGCCGCGATCACCGCCAGCGAGCTGACAATGATCACGAAGAACCGCGGCGTCGCGCCGAAGAGCGAATCGGCGGGAAAGATGCGACGGCTGACGACAAGAAGCACAGCGACGATCAACGGCAGCACGATGGAAATGACGACCGAGACGCTGTTCTGATTGAAGGCGCCGTTCGAGAGGTCGAAGAAGGTGTTGGCACCGATAGCCGGAAAGACGCCGTAGTACGTCACCCCGAGCACGAAGAAGAACACATTCACCGCCACTGCCAGCCAGAGCGCCACGCGGCGGCCGCGCAGAATACCGAGCGCAGCGATGAGCAGCACCACGAGTGGCAACACGGTCACCAGCACGGGCCCCAGCCCATCGAGTCGCGAAGCTGCATACGCAGCAGAACACGCTTCGCTGTACCCGACCGACGCGCATCGTGACGCGATTGCAGCCGAATTCGAGAACGAATCGCGAAAGAGCAGGCCGAGCGGCTGCAACGGCCCGAACCCGTTCGGATCGATGACGGTGATCAGCGGCCCGATGGCGGTGATGGCGACGACCGCCGCAAGCAACGAACGCTGTTCACGGTGAGTGCTACGACGAAGGCCCGACTCGGGTCGCGACGCCGGTTCGGTTCGCGATGCCGACTCTGCCCGGGCCTGGCGCGCCACACGGCGAAGGCGCCACAACACGACACCCAGACCGAGCCCTACCACTGCCGCAAACGCCCGGTACAGATCGACCGGCATTCCCGAGTAGAGCGCGAACATCAACAAGGCGGCGAATCCCAGCACTCGGATGCGACGGCGGAGCAGCGGCCCGGCGAAGGCGCTCGCGGCCATGATCGTACCGACGATCGGAGTGATCGGATCGATTGTCGGGTGCGATCTGATCTGCTCCACGGCAACGAGCCCGAGCCACAGCCCGAGCCCCTGAAGGGCGAGCCCGAGGCCGCCGCCGAGCACAGCCACTACTACGTACGACACCGCCGTTCGCCAGGTGCCCAGGAGTCGTTCGGCGGTGCCCAGCACGATCACGATGATCGGCACCACGACGAGAATGTGCAGAGCTCGAGGCGCGAACAATACCGAGGTGAGCGCAGCGAACCAGTGATGCTGAGCCACCACCGAGTCGAAGCTCAACGAGAGCGCGTTCTCGAAAAGGCGGTAGATCGACGCGTGAAAGATCAGTTGAAGCACACCGACGGCAATGGCGACTCCGACGATGACCCACGTGAACGGAATGGATGCCGCCCATCGGCCGATCGCGCGAGCTCCGGTGGCGACGCGCTCCGCGCGAGAGCGAGAGCGAGAGCGAGAGCGCGGGAGCGGCCTCTGACTCGCCGGCCCCGGCTTCGACGCCAAGACAGGCTGTGGCTCCGACGCCGGTTTCGATGCGAGCTCCGGCACCGGCTCCGGCTCCGGAGCCCGCCGAGGCACAGACGTCGTCGAATTCGGGCCGGCGGTCACGCTGCCAGCCCGAAACGGTCGGCGAGCAGCGCGAACCCGCGCGCGAAGGCGTAGGTCGCCGTGGTGTAGTCGTGCCCGCTGCCCGGCGCCTCGATGTACTCCACGGTCATCCCGGCGTCACGCGCCGCTTGCGAAATCTGGAGGGCATACGGGGTGAAGACGCCATCGGCCTGGCCCACGGCGAATACCGCGAACGTATTCGTGTAGGGTGTGTGTTTTCTCAGAATGTTCTCAGGCTGCGCCGCGAGATATGCGTCGCGATTGCCGGCGAACCCCACGGCGATGGTGTTCGCCTCGTCGCCGTTCGACGCCACCAGTTCGCCTGACACATCGAGAATCGAACCGAACAGTTCGGGATGCGCGCCGCCCAGCTGAATCGAACAGGTTCCTCCTTGCGAGAACCCGGCGATGCCCCAGTTGTTCGGGGCCGGTGCAACGGGCAAGTTCGCCGTGATCCATCTCACGACATCCACCGTCAGATAGGTCGCCGAATTGCCGAGCGCGCCGTCGACGCACATCGGATTGTTGGCCGGGTCGCCCAACTGGTCGGGTGCCACCACAATCGGCGCCAATCCGTGGTGTGCTGCGGCGTAGACGTTGAGGGTCTCGACCAGGTGGGCCGAGACGAACGGATCCGTCGGCTGGCCCGGCTGGCCCGACAAGGTGATGACCACGGGAAGAGCAGGCGGATGCGCGGTCAGCGCCGCGGGGGGCAGATAGACCGCAGCGTCGCGCGCCGCGAATCCACTCACCGTTCCGGGGATCGCGACATTGCTGACCGAGCCCTCGGCCGGCTGACCTTTCGGAGGAACCCAGGTGCTGCCGAGCGATCCGCTCGCACTCGGTGACGGACTCGCCAGACTCGGCAGCGCGTTCGATGCGAACGGGCTGATACCCATCAGCGAATTGATGGTCGTGTACGTACCGATGTCGATATTCAGGCTGAGTGCCGTCGTAGCGACGAAGACCACGATGGCGACGGCCGACACGACCTTGCGCCACCAGCGCGAACGGAAGAAGGAGCACAGACACACGGCGATCAGAGCGAAGCCGACGCTCACCCAGACCAGGGCAACAACCGACAGATCGACTCCGAACAGATCGAACCAGTCGGTCACCGCCCACGCGGCAAGCCAGCCCAGGCCCGCGCCGGCCAGCAGGGCGATCGCGCTCGTGACGCTCCAGCGGCGACGGCTCCACCGAGCACCGGGGCGCACCACCAACTCGTAGGCAGCACAGATTGCGGCGACGACATAGACGGCTACCACGAACGCGCCAGCGACAATGCTGACGGTTCCAAATGAACCCATGTACATCCTTGCTCGCACGGTTGCGGTTTCGCCTCTACTTCTGGCTCCACCCGCCATCGCCGTAACGCCAGGTCATAATCCGGAGGGTACGGCGAAGAGAAGCGTACCTTGTCAAGCACCATGTCACCCACCGCTGTTTACCTCGTGTTGGCGCTCATCGCAGCGACGACCGTCGTCGGCCTGCTCTGGCGTGGCCGTCAGGGCACCGCAGCGCGTCGATCGAGGCGCACAGCCCTCGTCATCACTCCGGCCGATCTCGGCTCCGACATGAACGCCGGATTCGGCTCGCGCGCGACACTGCTGCAGTTCTCAACCGAGTTCTGCGCCAGCTGCCCGTCGACCAGGCGGATGCTCGGGGCCGTCGCCGACCGGCTCGACGGGGTGACTCACGTCGATGTCGACCTCACCCACCGGGGCGACCTCGCGAACAAGTACGGCATTCTGCAGACCCCGACCACGTTCATCCTCGACGGCGCCGGCCTTCTAGTGGCGCGCATCGGCGGCTCCGCTCGCCGTGACGTGGTTCAGCACGAACTCGAATCGATTGTGAGTGTGCACTGATGACGACCTCTGGTTCAGCAGACTCCGCCGTGCCGGCTCGGCCCACCGCGGGAATCGACCCTCGCGGCCCTCGGTTCAGCGCTGGTATCACGGCTCTGCTCCTCGTGATCGTTCTGCTGCTGGGTGCGGGCACTGCCGCCCAACCACCGGCCACGATCGGCGAACGGGCCGCTGAGCCGGCGTTCATTCTCTTCGCGGTCATCACCGCCCTGTTCGCGTGGGGCGCCTTCGCCGGTGTTGCGCGGCATCCCTACGGATTTCTGTACCGCCGGTTGCTGCGCCCGTTCTTGTCTGCCCCGACTGAACTCGAAGACCCCAAACCGCCGACCTTCGCGCAGGCCGTGGGGCTGTTCGTCACCGTCATCGGTGTCATTCTGGCGCTCATCGGCGTTCCGTACGGTCTCGTCATCTGTGCCGCCGCGGCTTTCGTCGCCGCGTTCTTGAATTCTGTGTTCGGCTACTGCCTCGGCTGCCAGCTCTACCTCCTGCTCGTTCGGGGCGGTATCGCTCTGCCCTGAGAACACCGGCCGCGATAGTCTGAGGTCAAGCGAACCGAATGAGCGGGGCCACGACATGACCGAGTCACAGCATGACTGATGCACAGACCGTTCTGATCGCAGGCGGGTCGGGTTTCATCGGTACCGAACTCATTTCGCAGCTACGGGAGCACGGCCATCGGGTCGTGGTGCTCGTGCGGCACGCGACACACCATCCCGACGAGCGGATGTGGGATCCGGATGCCGGCTGGCTGAACCCCGAGACCATCGAGCGTGCGGATGCGGTCATCAACCTCTCCGGAGCGTCGATTTCGCGCCTGCCCTGGACACTCTCGTACAAACGAACCATTCTCGAGTCGCGAGTGAACGCCACCACGACGCTCGCGACCGCGATTCGCAAGGCCAGCAAACCGCCGGCCGTCTTTCTGAGCGGCTCGGCCGTGGGCTTCTACGGCGACCGGCCAGGCGAGGTGCTCACCGAACAGTCATCGGTCGGCGACGGCTTTCTGCCGAAAGTGGTCGACGCCTGGGAGAGCGCCTCGCGTGAGGTCTCCCCCGCCACGCGAGTTACGAACTTCCGAACGGGAGTGGTCATCGGCAACGGCGGCCTCGTCAATACGCTCAAACTCATCACGAAGCTGGGCGGAGCCGGGCCGCTCGGCAGCGGCGCGCAACACTGGCCGTGGATCAGCCTGTACGACGAGGCCGCCGGCATCCGTCACCTGCTCGACTCGAGTCTCTCCGGGCCGGTGAACCTCTGTGCGCCGAACCCGGCCACCGCCGGCGACGTGATGAAGACCATCGCGCGCCTGGAACACCGACCGTATTGGCTGCCCGCGCCGTCGTGGGCGATCAAGGGCGCGCTGGCTGACGCCGGGCGAGAACTCATTCTGGCCGACCAGAACCAGTCGTCGCAGCTGCTCGCCGCCGACGGTTTCGACTTTCGCGACACCTCGCTCGACGAGACGCTCGAGCAGGCCCTCGGCCGGAACCCGCAGGTAGCCTGAGGGCACGTAGCCTGAGCGCAGGTCACTCGAGTGACCAGCACTCGAAGTGCAGGCCAGCCCGGGTCAGGCCGCTTGCGGCTGCTTCAGGTAGAAGTCGATCGCCCGCCGAAGCGCCATTCTGGCCCGCTTGCGATCGCCGCTCGCGTCGTAGGCGAGGCCGAGCCTGAACCACGCCTTCCAGCTCTCGGGTTGCGCCTCGACCTCGATGCGATAGCTGTCGAATTCCGCGTCGGCCTCCTGACGGTACGGTCGGCCACTCGGCCGTTTCGGCAGATCGTCGACGGGCAGCTCGTCGTTGTCACGCAGAATTCCGACGAGTTTCTGCGTGCGAAAACCGAACATCAGCTCGCGGTACAGCGCCCATGCGCCCACGAACGGCATGATCAGCAGCGCCAGCCCGATTCCGATGCCCACCGGGTTGCCCGTGCCGATGAACAGCACCGCGTGCTGAAGCACGAGCGCCATGTACACCACGAGAAGGCCTGCCATGGCGAAGGCGGCGAGACGGCCTTTCATACGGGCATCCTGTCGTGTGATTCGATATCGACTGATTCGACGCCGACTGATTCGACACCGACTGAATCAGCACCGACCGAATCAACACCGACCGAATCAACACCGACGCTCACGTCTGCCCCGGTGTTCATGCGATCGTCGCCCTGGCAGCCTGCCCCGACACCGTCTCCGGTTCGGGCACCCAGCCGCTGTCGGCCTCGGTCTGATTCGCCGCGAGCAGCCGATCGAGGTTCAGCAGCTTGTCGAGCCCGACCGTCACACCCCGGGCGTCACGGGCAGCCGCCAAGCCGAGAAGGATGCCCGTCTCATACGAACTCGACGACAGAGTCTCATGGCTGATCGTCACCACCTCACCTGTGCCGCCGAAGATCACGTCTTGTTTCGCCACCACGCCGTGCAGCCGCAGGCTGTGGATCGGCACGCTCGCCACTTGCTGCCCGCGCGCCCGCTGATCGGTGTGCGGTGCCGACACCGGGCCGACACCGGCACGGGCCAGACCGATGAGTTCGGCGGTGCGCACGGCGGTGCCGGAGGGCGAGTCGAGCTTCGAAGCGCCGTGCGCCTCGACGATCTCGATCGAATTGAAGAATTGAGCAGCCATCGCCGAGAAGGCCGTTGCGAGAACCGACCCGAGAGAGAAGTTCGGCACGATGACGACGCCGGTGTCGGGCAGAGCGGCGAGGGTGTGCTGCAGCCGCAGAATACGGTCGCCCGACCATCCGGAGGTGCCCACCAGAACGTTGATGCCCTGCGACAAGGCGTAGTCGACCACGCTCTGGCTCGCTCCCGGCACGCTGACGTCGACGACAAGATCGGCGCCGTTCATGTCGTACAACTCGTCTTTCGAACCCAGCTCGGCGAAAACCTCGAACTCGTCGTGGCCGTCGACGATGCCGCGCACCAATCGGCCCATCTTGCCTGATGCGCCGACAATGGCGACCTTCGTACTCATACAGCCAATCTATCAAGCGGGGATGGAAGCGCGGTGCGCTCCAGGCCGCCGACGATGCTCACGTCGGGCTGAGCGTCGGTCTCGTCGTAGGCTCGAAGGGTGCAGCTTCGCGAAACCACCGTGACCTCCGCCGACGCCGTTCGGCTGTTGACCGACTACTTCGAAAGCCGTGAACTCGGCTTTCCCACGAATCAGGGTGTCTACCGGGTGACGTTCCCGCCGCCCGAGCACTTCGTGCCGCCCGCCGGGGTGTTCTTGATCGTCGAGACCGATGACGGCGAGGCCGTGGGGTGCGGCGGCATCAGGCGCATCGCCGACGGCCCGGGCGTCAACGGTGCGAACACCGTGCGCTTCGAGGTGAAACACGTCTGGACCGAACCGCAGGCGCGTGGGCTGGGGTACGCCGGGCTGCTGATGGCCGACCTCGAAGCCCGCGCGGTCGCGTTCGGCGCTGACGAGCTCGTGCTCGACACCAACGCCAGCCTCACCTCTGCGGCGCGCCTGTACGCCCGCCTCGGCTACCACTCGATCGAGCCCTACAACGACAACCCGAACGCGACGAACTGGTACGCGAAGGCTCTGTGAATGGTTCGCGTTTAGTACGGCGGCGCGTCGGCAAGACCGATTCGCGGCATCCGCAACTCCACTTTCGTCGGAGCTACGCCGACCTGGCCGCAATAGTGCCGCAGTCTCCCTGTGCTCCGACGGAAGTGGAGTGCGTGTGCGGGCTAGTACGGCTGCGCGTCGGCCAGACCGGTGCGCAACTCCACCGGCAGGTGCCCGAGGTCGTTGTGGGTGACCAGCTCGGGCATTCGGCCGCTGCGGTAGCGGATGATCGTGAGCGCGCAATTGGCCTGGTTCACACCCACCCACCGCCATCCTGGCGCGCTCAGCGCCTCGCGCACGAACCAGCCGATGACGAAGTTGTGTGTGATGAGCAGATCGTGTGTGGTCTCGCGCGACGGAGTCAGAAACTCGGCGACCGCGTCGGCCATCTGCGCGCGCCCGGCATCCACCTCTTCTTCGGTGACCGCGTTGAAGAACGGCTCGAACGCGTGCGGCATCTCGGGTGAGTACTCGGTGGGCACGCAGTCGAACAACAGCGGAGTCGGCTTGGGGTCGAGAGCGGGCAGTTGTTTCGCCATGATGGCGGCCGTCTCTGCGGCACGCTGCAGGGGCGAATGCCAGACGTTGTTGAACGGAACCCCGCCGAGTCGATCGGCGATCAGACGCGCCTGCCGTTCGCCGCGCGGCGAGAGCGGCCCATCTGCCACGCCGTATTCGGCGTCGACCTGCTCGCCGTGCCGAACGAGGTAGAGCACGTGACCCATCGTCATGACGACATCGCCGCGGCATCGAGGTCGGCGGCGTCACCCGAGTCGGTCGTCGCACGCGTCGCGGCGTCTGTCGACGGCGTCAGCCGGGCATCGTGCGCGGAGCCGGTAGCGGTGCCACCGGCCCTGCCGCCCAGCGAGGCCGCGAACGTCGCCTCATCGACCGCGCCCACAGCGGCGAGCGACAGCGGCCGCGAGGCCAACTCGCGGGCAAGCTCGCGAACGTCGGCGGGCGTCACCTCGTCGAGCCGGCGCAGCGCCTCGTCGAGGTCGGAGAACTCCCCGGTGGTCAGTTCCGAGCGGCCGAGGCGCGACATTCGGGTGTCGGAGTCTTCGAGCGCGAGCGCGGCGGAGCCCGAAAGCTGCCCGCGTGCCCGGGCGAGTTCGCCGTCGGTGATGCCAGCGTCGCCCAGCCGTGCGAATTCGGCGAGAAGCAACTCGGCCACCTGCCCGGCGTTCTTCGGCGAGCAGCCGGCGTACATGCCGAACACACCCGCATCCGAGTAGCCCGAGGCGAACGAATAGACCGAGTAGGCGAGGCCGCGCCGTTCGCGCACCTCTTGAAAGAGTCGTGACGACATGCCGCCGCCGAGCACCGAGTTCAGCACACCGAGGGCCGAGCGACGGTCGTCGGAGGCGGCGAAACCGGGGTAACCGAGCATGAGTACGGCCTGCTCGTTCGGGCGGTGCGTGAGCGAAAGAGCCGAGCCCCTGGTGACGCGGGCGAGATCAGCCGTGCGACGGGCGACTGGTGCGGCAGGCGTCTCGAGATCCCAGCCGGCAGATTCGACGGCCGAACGCACGAGGGCGACCAGCTCGTCATGGTCGACCGCGCCGGCCACCGTGACCACGAGGTCATTCGGGCGGTAGTTCGAGCGGTAGTGCTGCCACACAGCATCGCGCGTGACTGCTCTGATCGTCTCGTTGCTGCCGCCGACGGGCCGGCCGAGTGGATGATCACCCAGCACAGCCTCGAACAACCGCTCGCCCAGCACATCGTTCGGGTCGTCGTCGGCCATCGCCAGTTCTTCGAGAATCACGCCGCGCTCGTTCTCGAATTCGGTCTCGTCGAGCACCGACGAGGTGAACATGTCGGCGAGCACCGAAACGGCCATCGGAAGGTCGCGGTCTTGCACCTTGGCGTAGTAGCAGGTGTATTCCTTGCCGGTGAGAGCGTTGTGCTCTCCGCCGACCTCGTCGAACGACACGGCGATGTCGAGGGCGGTACGCTTCGGCGTGCCCTTGAAGAGCAGGTGCTCGAGAAAGTGGGTCGACCCGAACCGGGACGGAACGGCGTTCACGAGCCCCAGGCCGCCGGGCACAGCGTGGCCGGGCACCGTGTGAGCCGGCACAGCGCCGAGCTCGTCGCGCGAGCCCACCGCCACCCAGAACCCCACGGTCGAACTGCGCGCGCCAGGCACGCGCTCGCTCAGAATGCGGATTCCGCTGGGAAGCACCGAGCGCCTGACCAGCGCATCACCGGATGCCGTGAAAGACAGCTCGGGAAGGTCGAGTGGGAGAGCAACAGCACCGTTCATCGCACCCCACCCTAGCCGAACAAGCCCTGTGCGAACCCTGAGCAATCGCAGATTGCGTCGCTCCTCATGTCGCCGTAGCCCGAGGCCTCGCGTTTCCCAAACTGCATGCGGCGCTGGCGCATCCGCGCCATTCCGGAGCATCGGCGCCCATTCACAAGTGCGCGGATGCTCCGAAAGGGGGCAGAACGAGGAATGCCCGCCCTTCACCACTCGCGAACGAGGAGGTAAAGGGCGGGCATCCGGAGCGCGCCGAGAGAGCGACACGCTGGGGTGTGGGTGTGACTAGCCTTCTGCGGGCGCCTCAGGGCCGACGCTGTGCGCGGCAGACCCTTCGGTGTCGGCGGCGACGGCCACGAGGTTGTTCTCGAGCTCGACCTCGTCGATCACCGGAGCGAGCGACAGCTTTCCGCGGTCGTCGATCTTGGTGATCTCGACCTGGACCTTCTGGCCGACTCCGAGCACGTCTTCGACGTTCTCGACACGCTTGCCACCGGCGAGCTTACGAACCTCGCTGATGTGCAGCAGTCCGTCTTTGCCGGGCATGAGCGACACGAAGGCGCCGAAGGTGGCGATCTTGACGACCGTACCCAGGAAGCGCTCGCCGACCTCGGGGTTGAGGGGGTTCGCGATGGCGTTGACCGCCATGCGAGCGGCCTCAGCAGAGGGGCCGTCGACCGCACCGATGTACACGGTGCCGTCGTCTTCGATGGAGATGTCGGCGCCGGTGTCGTCTTGGATCTGGTTGATCGTCTTGCCCTTCGGGCCGATCAGCTCACCGATCTTGTCGACGGGAATCTGAACCGAGATCACGCGGGGCGCGGTCGGGGCCATCTCGTCGGGGGTGTCGATCGCAGCGTTCAGCACCTCGAGAATCGCGGTGCGGGCGGCCTTGGCCTGCTCCAGTGCGCCATCGAGCACCGACGTGTGAATACCGTCTAGCTTGGTGTCGAGCTGGATGGCCGTGATGAACTCGCTCGTTCCGGCGACCTTGAAGTCCATGTCGCCGAGGGCGTCTTCTGCACCGAGGATGTCGGTCAGAGCCGCGTAACGCGTCTCGCCGTCGACCGTGTCGGAGACGAGGCCCATTGCGATGCCGGCGACGGGCGCGCGCAGCGGCACACCGGCGTTCAGCAGCGACAAGGTGGATGCACAGACGGAGCCCATCGACGTCGACCCGTTCGACCCCAGTGCTTCGGAGACCTGGCGGATGGCGTAGGGGAACTCTTCACGCGACGGCAGTACCGGCACGAGGGCGCGCTCGGCGAGAAAGCCGTGGCCGATCTCGCGACGCTTCGGCGTGCCGACCCGGCCGGTCTCACCGGTCGAGTAGGGCGGGAAGTTGTAGTGGTGCATGTAACGCTTCTTGGTGACCGGGCTCAGCGAGTCGATCTGCTGCTCCATCTTGAGCATGTTCAGCGTGGTGACACCCAGGATCTGGGTCTCGCCGCGCTGGAAGATGGCCGAACCATGAACGCGGGGAATGACCTCGACCTCGGCATCCAGCGGGCGGATGTCGGAGAGGCCGCGGCCGTCGATGCGGATGCCGTCGCGGAGGATGCGGCCGCGAACGACCACCTTCGTGACCGACTTGTACGCGGCGCTGAACTCGGTGAGCACCGAAGCGGGCAGCACGCCGGCCTCGACCTTCTCGGTCAGGGCGACCTTCGCCTCGTCTTTGACCGCGTCGTCGGCGTCTTGACGCTCGATCTTGTCGGCGATCTGGTACACGTCGACGAGCTTGTCGTACGTGAGTCCGGCGACGTTGTCGTAGGTCTCTTTCGAGTACGGCAGGAAGACGGGGTACTCGGCGATGGCCTTCGCGCTCTGCGAGGCGAGAACGACCTGCGCGCCGACGAGCTGCTTGATGAACGGCTTTGCGGCCTGCAGACCCTGGCTGACGACAGCCTCGTCGGGCTTGGTAGCGCCGGCCTGAATCAGGTTCCAGCTGTGCTCGGTGGCCTCGGCCTCGACCATCATGATGGCGACGTCGTCGTTACCGTTCTTGTCGGTAACCACACGACCGGCGACCACGATGTCGAAGACAGCCTCTTTGAGCTGGTCGAACGTGGGGAAGGCGACCCACTGGTTGCCGATGAGTGCGAGGCGCACCGCACCGATAGGGCCCGAGAACGGAACGCCCGAGATCTGGCTCGAGGCGGATGCCGCGTTGATGGCCAGAGCGTCGTAGAACTCACCGGGAGCGATCGACAGAACGGTGATGACGACCTGAACCTCGTTGCGCAGGCCGGTCACGAACGACGGGCGCAGCGGCCGGTCGATGAGGCGGCAGACGAGAATCGCCTCGGTGGAAGGGCGGCCTTCGCGGCGGAAGAACGAGCCGGGGATCTTGCCGGCCGCATACGAACGCTCTTCGACGTCGATGGTGAGCGGGAAGAAGTCGAAGTTGTCTTTCGGGTGCTTCGAGATGCTCGTCGCACTCAGCAGCATGGTTTCTTCATCGAGGTACGCAGCGACGGCGCCCTGAGCCTGCTGCGCGAGGCGGCCGGTCTCGAAGCGGATCGTGCGGGTGCCGAATGAGCCGTTATCCAAAACGGCCTCGGCGAATTTGATTTCTGGACCCTCCATGTGGGGGTTTTCTCCATTTCTTAATTAGGTACTGCGTCTGTTCCGCGCCATACCGGCGCGTAGAACGTCGTATTCCCGTGTGGAACACGATCCTCCTGGGAGCAGGGGCAAATTTGGAGAAAATGCCGCAACCGCTCCATATGTAGCATGATGATTGTATCAGCGTGCGGCTTCGGGAGTGCGGAATTGCCAACGACGGCGCGCTTGGGGGAACCGGAACAGAAAGCAGTCCTGCATGAGCACATGGATTCGCCGAGCACCATGGGGTGTGCTCGGGCTCGCCGTCACCGCCGCTCTTGTGGCGGGAGGCACCCTGCCGGCCGCCACGGCCGATACCGGCCCGACGCCCTCGTCGTCGCCGACAGTGGCCGCCAATCCGTCGCTCGAGGCCCAGAACGACGCACACGACCACGTGCTGGGTGCGACCATGACCGGTGATGCGCCGGCGCCAACAGCGTCGGTGCCAACGCCGTCGCAGCCCTCCGCCGCAGCACACGCGCAGGCGATTCCGCAGGCCGTGCCGAGTTCGCGGATACTCGGCTTCGACGTGAGCAGCTTCCAGCCGAATGTCGACTGGAGCGCCGCCTACGACGATGGCGCACGCTTCGTCTACATCAAGGCCACCGAAAGCTTCAACTCGACGAACGACTTGTTCCAGAGCCAATGGAACGCGGCCGGCACGGCGAACCTCGTTCGTGGTGCCTATCACTTCGCCGTTCCCTTCGAGTCGAGCGGCGCCACGCAGGCCGCTTACTTCGTCGCGCACGGAGGCACATGGACCCCCGACGGCACCACCCTGCCGCCCGTGGTCGACATGGAGACGAACCCGTATGGCAACGTCGACGGCAATATCTGCTACGACAAGACGCCCGCCCAGATGGCGTCGTGGATCGCCGACTTCTCGAACACGGTTCTGGCCCGCACAGGCATCCGGCCGACCGTCTACACGAACCCGAACTTCTGGCAGACCTGCATGGCGGGCAACAAGAACTTCGTCAGCAATCCGCTGTTCATCGCGAACTGGACGTACAACGTCGCGTCGGGCCCCGGCACGCTTCCGGCCTCGTGGTCGACATATGTGTTCTGGCAGTACGCCGACGATGGCGGCACGCCCCTGTTTCCCGGCGACCAAGATGTCTTCAACGGCGACAGCGCTGCACTCAAGCGGTTTGCAACCAACACGACGCTCGATGGCAACTACATCACCGCACTGTACGAGGACTACCTCGACCGGCTGCCGTCACAGAGCGACATCGACTGGTGGTCTGCCAGTCTGGCGAATGGCGCGCCGCGTAGCTCGATTTCTGCGGGTTTCGTGAACAGCGATGAATACCGTCTGATCCGCATCGACGCTGCATACCAATCCGTTCTGGGTCGACCCGCCGAGCAGGCCGGCCGACTGAATTGGCTCGATGCGATGCGCAGCGGAGGCATCACCACCGACGATATCGAGACCTCCCTCTATGCCTCGGAGGAATACTTCCAGCAGCACGGGGACAACAACCTCGGATTCGTCACGTCGCTCTATCAAACGTTGCTGCATCGCCAGGGATCGGCGTCTGACTACGCGTTCTGGTCGAACCTGATCGTGCAGCACGGACGAGCATGGGTGATCGCGCAGTACTGGGATGCGAACGAGACGATCAGCGAACGGGTGAGCGCGATGTATCAGCTGTATCTCGGTCGTGTGCCCGACCCGGCAGGGCTCAAGACATGGGTGAACGTCGCCCTGCAGATCGGCGACACGGGCCTGCGAGCGGGCTTCACGAGCAGCGACGAGTATTACGCTCGGGCGCAAACACGAACCTTCTGACCCTCCGACCTTCGGCGGGGTAAGATGAGGCGAACTCAACGACGAGGATGATCAGTGTTCCCTCCTTCCCGCATTATCACCATCGCAGCCTCGGTTGCATTGTCGACCGGCATTCTGGTCGGCGGTGCCGCCGGTCAGGCCCAGGCGACCAGCGAGGCAACCGCGACCCCGGCATCCACGCCCGCCCCCACCTCGGCTGCGCCTGAACCGACTCCTCCACCTTCCGTCGAACCTTCGCCTGACCCCACTCTGCAGGCGATGAACGACGCGCACGACCACAGCATGGGCTCGACCCTGTCGGAATTCGAACCCGCCACCGTGACCGGCCAGGGCGCCGGCCCTCAGCCGCAGGCACTGAACGCCCAAGCCGCGCCTGCCGCCCTGGCGAGCCACGTGCTCGGCATGGATGTCAGCGGCTGGCAGCCCGATGTCGACTGGAACGCCGCGTGGGCGAATGGGGCACGATTCGTCTACATCAAGGCGACAGAAAGCGACGACTACACCAGCAGCCACTTCTCAGCCCAGTACGGCGGGGCTACGAATATCGGAATGGTGCGTGGCGCCTACCACTTCGCCAACCCGTTCGAATCCACGGGAGCAGTGCAGGCGAACTACTTCGTCGACAACGGCGGCGGCTGGAGCCCTGACGGTCGCACACTGCCTCCCATGCTCGACATCGAGTACGACCCCTACACGGGCTCCGACCACACCAACGCCTGCTACGGCCTGTCGAGCGCCCAGATGGTGGCGTGGATTCGGGACTTCTCGAACACTGTGCTCGCCCGAACCGGCATCCTCCCGGCGATCTATACCACTACGGGCTGGTGGCAGACCTGCACGGGCAACAATGGCGGCTTCGGCTCCAACCCGCTCTTCATCGCCCGCTGGCCCCAGAGCATCAACGACGGGGCTGGCACGCTGCCCGCCGGGTGGGGCTCCTACGCGATGTGGCAGTATGCCGATTCGGGCGTCTTCCCGGGCGATCAAGACCTGTACAACGGCGATTACACTGCACTTCGTCTCTTCGCGTCGAATGGCACCGCGCCGGCCGGGGGCACCACCCTCGACAGCAATTACATCACGGCGCTGTACCACGACTATCTGAACAGGGCGCCGTCGACCAGCGACATCGCGTGGTGGGAGAACGCCCTGGCGAGCGGTTCGCCGCGCAGCGACATCGCAAGCGGGTTCGTCAACAGCGACGAGTACCGGCTCCTGCGAATCGATGCCGCCTACGCGTCCATCCTGGGCCGCGCCGCGGAGCCCGCCGGCCGCCAGAACTGGCTCTCTGCAATGCATGCCGGCTGGATCACCACCGATGACATCGAGACCCAGCTCTACGCCTCAGCCGAGTACTTCCAGCAGCACGGCAACACCAATACGGGGTTCGTCGCGTCGCTGTACACCAACCTTCTGCACCGCCCCGGTACCGCCTCCGACTTCGCCTTCTGGTCGAACTTGATCACGCAGCACGGCCGGCCGTGGGTCATCGCCCAATATTGGAACTCTCCCGAGACGATCAGCCAGCGGGTGAGTGCGATGTATCAGACGTACCTCGGGCGGGCGCCTGATGCTGGCGGCCTGCAAGGCTGGGTCGCAGTGGCGCTGCAGGTGGGCGACTCCGGGCTGCGCTCAGGCTTCACCAGCAGCGACGAGTACTTCGCCCGGTCGCAGAACCGCACGTACTGACGCACGGGGCGGCGCAGGAGGGTCGCACGGCGGCCAGCAGCGGCGTGTCGTGTCAGCGTGCGCCGAGAATAGTCGGCCCGACGGCCACACGAAGGCTGTACGGCCGCTTCTGGTTCAGGATGCTCGCGGGCACAGTCACGTAGTGACCACTCTCTGCGAGCGGGGCTAGTGCGGCATCCACTCGCTGGTCGATCTCGCGCGGCAGGTAGCCCGCCCGGTAGACGCGCTGCCCGATGAGCAGATCGACGGCGACGCGGTAGTCGCGGCCGAGCCAGGCCGTCGCACGCGGAACGAGCACGGCCGTGAAAGGTGACGTGCCATGGGCGATGGCGGCTTCGATGCTGCCCTGATACCGGTTGCCGTCGACCACGGGCAGAACGTCGTCGGTCTCGGCCGGCGTGAGCGTCACGCCCGGGCCGAGCGTGAGTGTGCCTTCGCCGTCACGACGCATCGCGCGCACGAACAGCGGAAGTACGAGCAGAACGGCCGCGGCCGCGGCGACGGTGAGCAGAACGGCCAGCGCCACGACACTGAGTACGGGCACGTCGAGCCGTTCGAAGATTCCGCCCACGAGCGACGCGACCAGCACGACCCCGAGAAGGAAGGGATCCCAGCGCCAGAGCGGGAGTTTTTTGCGCTTGTTCATAGGTGTGAAGGCCAATGGTATGAAAAAGGCCGCCTCCCCGCAGGAAGACGGCCTTTTGCCAGCTCGAAAGCTATCGACTCGGCGTGCGCTATCGGCGCAGCCCGAGGCGCGCGATCAGCGAGCGGTAACGCTCGATGTCGACGCTCTGCAGGTAACCGAGCAGACGGCGACGCTGACCAACCAGCAGCAGCAGGCCACGACGTGAGTGGTGGTCGTGCTTGTGAAACTTGAGGTGCTCCGTCAGATCGAGGATGCGGGTCGTCAGCATGGCGACCTGTACCTCTGGAGAACCGGTGTCACCTGGGTGGGTGGCGTACTCGTCAATGATGGCTTTCTTGGCATCTGGCGTTAATGGCATAGATGACCCCTTTTCTCTCGTTGCGCGGCGCCCATCACAGGATGCGAGGGCTCTCTTTATCCGCGGCCGTTCGACGGCAACCTTGCGAGTTTAGCAGAAATCGACGCAGCTGGCTCTCTGGCCATACAATGACCGTATCTACCAGTGAGGGCTTGGTCTATGTCAGAGTTGGGCTCTTCACGGGACGCGCTTGCCGACATTCTGCGCAATTCCCGGCTCCGAACCGTCTTTCAGCCGATCGTCGAACTCGAAACGCGAACCGTCGTCGCCTACGAAGCACTGACGCGAGGGCCGCAGGGTTCGACCCTCGAGAATCCGGATGCGCTGTTCGCCGCGGCCCGTGAACACGGTCGTCTCGCCGAACTCGACTCGGCCTGCCGCATCGAGGCGTTCCGCACCGCTTTCGCGGCCGGGCTGAACACTCCGCGAGGTCTGTTCGTCAACTCCGAACCCGAGGCTCTCGCTCTGCTCGCAGGCGATGTTCGCCCCACCACCCCGGCGATGGTGCTCGAGATCACCGAGCGCGAGCTCACCGGCAACCCCGCTCAATTGTTGCGCTCGATCGATCACGTACGCGAGTTGGGCTGGAGCGTCGCTCTCGACGATGTGGGTGCCGACGCGGCATCCATCGCCCTGCTCTCGCTGATCAACCCCGAGATCATCAAGCTCGACCTGCACTTGGTGCGCGAGATGCCGAACCAGCACGTCGCGCGCATCATGAACGTGATTACCGCTCACGCCGAGTCGACCGGATCGATCATCGTCGCGGAGGGCGTCGAGACCGAGAAGCATCTCGACAGCGCCCGAGCCATGGGTGCGACCCTCGGGCAGGGCTGGCTGTTCGGCAGGCCGGTCGATCTACCGAACCCGCTGCCGCCGATCGCCGGTCTTCCCTCCCCCGTCGACGTCGCCGTGGAGCCAGCGGGCTCGACTCCGTTCACCATCGCGTCGAGCAAGCGAGTAGCGCGCGCCTACAGTCGTGACCTGCTGGTTGAGATCAGCCGGCACCTCGAAGCTCAGGCTCTGACCGCGGGAGACTCAGCCGTCGTGCTCTCGACGTTTCAGCACGCCTCGAATTTCACGCTCGATGCGGCCCGGCGCTACCAGGAGCTGGGTGACACGGTGGCGATGGTCGCCGTGCTCGCCGAGGGGTTCTTGCCCGGCGCCTCGCTCGGCAAGGTGCACATGGCCGGCATCGGCGACGCGGATGCCCTGCAGCACGAGTGGAGTGTCGCCGTCGTCACGCCCACGTTCGCCGCGCTACTCGCTGCGCGTGAACTGCCTGTGACGGATTCTGCCCCGGCAACGGCGGCCGGCACTGGCTCTGTCGCTGAAGCCGATCGCCAGTTCGAATTCGTGCTCACCCACGACCGCGCGCTCACCGTCGCGGCAGCACGGTCGCTGATACTGCGGCTCTGACACGGTGAGCGACTCGGAGTCTGCCGAGTCTCAGCGGCTGCCCAGTCTCAGCGCCTGCCCGGTCTCAGCGCCTTTCCAGCCTCAGCGCCTTTCCAATCTCAGCCCCTTTCCAGCCTGAGCGCCTGCCGCGGGCACAGCGCCACCGCGTCGACAGCGGCGTCGAGCTGGCCGGCCGGCATGGGCACATCAGAGCGCTCCGCCGGGTCGGCGCTGCGCGCGAGCGGGTAGCCCCATTCGTCGCGCCCCAGCTGATCGGGCAGCAGCTCCGTGCAGAGGCCGCGGCCGTCGCACAGGGTCCAGTCGATGTGCAGGCGCGCAGCGCGCGGTTCAGAGAGGCCCCGTTCGGTCACGCGCCGTTCACCTCGCAGCGGCCGGCAAGGTGCGCCCGAACATCCGCGTCGAATGCGCTGAGCGTGCTCAGCACGAACCGGGCCGTACCGTCGGGATGGGTACACGAGCCGCGGCCGGTGACGATGTCGGCGAGCCTCGCGAGCTCGGCCGGCAGTCTGGTATCTCGTGACCGGGCCGCGACAGAGTCGAGAACGGTTGCCATGGCGGGCAGTCCGTTCACGCACGGACCGCACTGACGGGCGGACTGGCCGGCGAGATACCGCGTGATCGCGGCCGACGATTCCAGACCGCAGCGCAACTGGCCGAGCACGTAGATCACTCCGGCCCCGGGGCTCGCACCGAACGGGGCCAAGGCCTGCCGTGACAGGGCGGTGTCGAGCAGGGCCGCGGGCACCCAGCCGCCGTGGTACCCGCCGACCAGCAGAGCCCGGAGTTCACCGGGCGCGCAGGCCGCGACGATCGTGCGAAGCGGGGTGCCGCCCGGCACCTCGAGCACCTGCGGCACACCGACATCGCCGCTCACGGTAATCAGCCTGGTTCCTGGTTCATCGGCCGTACCGACCGACCGAAACCATTCTGCGCCGAAGCGTGCCACCAGCGCCAGCTGGGCGAGAGTCTCGACATTCTGCACGAGCGTCGGCCGCCCCGCGACCCCCGATTGACTGAGGTGCAGCAGATGGTCGCGCGGCACGCTGACCCCACGCTCGAGCGCATTGGCCACGGCGGTCGCCTCCCCCGACACGAACGCTTCGGGCGAGATCGTCACACGCACGTGAGCCGCATCGGCTCGCTCGGCGATCGCCCGGCGAATCGAGTCGGCACTCGCCGAGCCGACGACCAACGAGATCTCGGATGCCCCGACCAGCGCCCCGCACAGCACGAGCCCGTCGATCACCAGGTGTGGCGCCTGGCGCAGCAGCGTCTGGTCCTTTCGGCTGAGCGGCTCGCCCTCCGAGCCGTTGCCGATGACGATCGGGCGCTTGGATTGGTTGCGGCCCGTGTTCGCCCGCACCGAGGCGATCTTGCGCCAGACGGGAAACCCCGCTCCCCCGCGACCGTCAAGCCCCGAGCGCCGCAGCTCGTCGATCAGAGCGTCGGGTACGGTGACCCGCGGAAGCAGGCCGTAGGCCTCGTGGTGGGCGGCGAGGCTGGGGGCGCCGACTGAGACTGGGTGCGCGGCCCCGACGGCCGGCGCACCGGGTGGCGCACTGGATGGCGCACTGAGCTGAGCACGGGCGAGAAACAGCCGGGCCGTACCCACGGGGGCCACGGGGGCCACGGGGTTCACGGGGCCCGCGGCCCGCTCGTCAGCCGCACCGTCGATGCCTCGGGCATCCGTGACTGTCATGACAGCTCACCCGCACGAACCGAACGAAACTCGATATACCGCGCCGACAATCGCCAGGCCACCGCCGCCAGCACGGCGAGCGTGCTGATTCCGGCCAGCCACAAGAACCACGCACTGGTGCCGTCGGTACCGTTGCCGATGGCGTGAGCCAAGGCGATGGGCCAGAGGGCGTAGGTCAGCCAATGCACCACCCGAAAGGTGCGGAGCCCGAGGCGATTCCGCAACAACGCCGTTACCGTCACCGCGATGAGCAGGTCGACGGCGACGGTGCCGAGCCCCTGCCAGAACGGCAGAAAGCTGCCGAAGAACGGCACCACGAAATCGAGAACCGTGAGCTGCGCGAACGAGTCGAAGAACAGCAGCACCACATGCAGCACCAGAAAGACGCACGCAACCAGCGACACGTTGCGATGCACGAGCGTGATCGAGAACCTGGGCAGGCCGGGCAGTGGGCGCCCCGAGCGGGTCATGATGCCGAGCAGCACCGCCAGGGTCAGCGCAACCAGCGACACGACACCGGTGCCTCGCCCAATGGCCCAGAGTGCGGCATCCATCGCTCAGCTCGCCTGGCGCACGTGCACGCTGTTCTCGTCGGGCCAGCCGCCGAGGCTGAGCACGCGGCCGTCGTGGTTCACGAGCCGCGCCGTGGTACCGCGCCGGGCCAGCCAGGCGATGGCCTGATAGCCCCGCACAATGGATGCCGTACTGACCGTATTCGCTCGAACACAGCTCGACGCGGCAACTGTCACCGTGCGCCACACGGGCGCTGCAGGCAGACCGTGACGCGGATCGAGAATGTGATGCATGACCTGGCCACGCTGCTGCCAGCGGCGCTTCTGCGTGCTCGAGGTGGCCAGGGCCTGGCCGGCGGCGAGCGTGATCTGGCACGACGGGTCGCCCGGCAGATCGTGCACGGTGACCTGCCAGCCTTCTGCGGGAGCGGGCCCGGCCGTCGCGATGTCGCCGCCGAGGCTGACCAGCACGCCGCAGCCGAGCGCGTCGATCACCCGCGCGGCCGCGCGGTCGGCGGCGAGGGCCTTCGCTGTCGCGCCGAGGTCGAGACTCAGGTCGGCCGGCACCGTGAGGCGATTGCCGTCGAGCGAGATGCGTGTCCAGCCCGGAACGCGGGGCGCGAGCGTCATGACGGTATCGCGCGCGCTCGGCTCGCCGATATCCGTGGGTTTCCCGACGCGGGGGTCTCGGGCATCCGTCGCCTTCCCGACGCGGAGGGCGGCGACCTCGCTTCGGCCGCTCAGGGAGAGGCCCTCGCCCAGGCTCGGGCCGCCCAGCCCGGGTAGCTGCATGATGTCGCGGTCGTACCCGAGGCCGGCGAGGGCGTCGCCGAGCGTGGGGTCGACATCGCCATCGGTGAGCCGCGCCGAGCTGAGCGCGGTGCGAACCAGCAGAGCAAGCGTGTCGCTCACCTGGGCGCCCCCGGCAAGTGCGCCGTGCAGCCTATTCAGCTCCGATGTCGCCGAGAACCTGTCGCATGCGCGGCCGACATCGTCGAGTACCTGGCTCACGAGAGTGGATGCCCGGTCGAGCTGCCCCGGATCGGTGACCACCACGCGCACAGACGTGCTCCACAGCGGCCACTCGGCTGCCGCGGTCTGCGAGCCTCCGGTCGGGCGTGTCCTTTCGGTCACCGTCATCACGACCCAGAAGACGTGGCGTGCGAGAAACCGCCGCTGCCGGAGGTGACCGACGATGAGCCCGAGTCGCTTGACGAGCCGCTGTTCGACGAATCGTTGCTCGACGTGCCAGAACTCGACGTACCAGACCCCGTCGCATCCGCGCCCCCCGAATCGGCGGTCGAATTGGTGGTGCCCGTCGACGCCAGCGGCGTGCTGGCCCAGAGCGCCGCACTCGTGGCACCGGCGGCGACGATGCTGGCCGCACTCACCGCTACGGTGACGAGGGCGGCTCGCCTCTTGCCCGATTCTCGAAGATTCATCGTGCTCGCCTCCTCCGTTGACTACAGCATGCGCCCCGATTCTTCGAGAAACACTGGAGAAGTCTATGAACCACTCACAACGATCCGAGCCAATACCCCAGCGCGGCCGCACAGACCGAGGCGACCAGCATCCCGAGCCCGTTCGAGAGTGCTGCAGCGTACCGGCGGGTCTGCACCAATCGAACGGTTTCGAAGCTGGCTGTGCTGAAGGTGGTGTACCCGCCGAGAAACCCGGTGCCGATGATCAGTCGCCAGTCATCGCTCAGCACGGCACCCAGGGCGAGGGCAGTGACCAAGCCGAGGAGAAACGATCCGCTGACGTTGATGACCGTTGTGCCGATCGGATAACTCGCCTTCACGGTGTCGCGAATGAACCCGTCGAGCACAAACCGGGCGACGGCGCCCACTCCCCCGGCGATGGCCACGGCGAACAGCTCCACGGCGGTCACGACTGGCTCGCTTTCGGCTGCGCCCGGTGGATGCGGCGACGGTTCAGCATCGAGCCGAGCACGATGCCGGCCAGGGTCGCAAAGGCACCCACGACGAGCGTTGCCAGCGCATACCCGATGGCGGTGAACGCACGATCGGTCTGGAAGAGCATCAGCGTGTCGAGTGACAGGGTGCTGTAGGTGGTGAAACCGCCGAGCACACCCGTGCCCAGCAAAAGCCGCAGCCGCTGGCGGGTGCCATCATCGGGCCCCCGGCGAGCGAGTGAGTCGAGCAGAAAACCGAGGGCGAAGGCACCGAGCAGATTGATGGCCAAGACCGTGAGCGGCAGGGCGTCGACCGAGGGCACCGACTCGACGAGGGCGAAGCGAACGCCGGTTCCGATGGCGCCGCCCACCCCGACCAGTCCCAGATTCACCAGACGAAAATGTACCTTGCGCGGCGAGCCGCTGGTAGCGCCGCCCGATGCGCCGCCCGCTGTGACCTCGTCACTGACCTCGACATCACTGTCGATGGGCAGATCGCTGAAATCGTCTGCGGGCATGGTCACGTTCGACAGCCTAAACTCAGCCCATGAGTAACTACGAATTCGGTGGCCGCGCAGACATCGAAAAAGCCCTCGACATGCTGGTGAACCTCGACGACGTGCAGAGCAATGCAATCGTCGTGCTCGAGATCGACGAAGAGATCGATCGGCTGCAGACCGAGCTGGCCAAGGTCGACGCCGACCCGAGCTACGTTCCTGACGACGACTTTCTCGCCGTTCTGAGCGGCTACGTCGAGCGCGCCGACGACTGGAACTCCAAGAGAAGCAGCTAGTGCTGGGCGCCAGTCTTGGTCGACTGCCCCGTTCGATCTTGTCGGCGAGTGAGTGTTCTTGTTCTCCACAAACGGGTTGCGAAGGAGTTGTCCACAGATGCTGGGCTTCGACCCGTTTTGGTGAGGATTTGTCGGTGGTGGGTGTTTGAATTGGGGTATGAACACACCACCAACCACCCCGCCCGGGTTGCCGCCTTCG
>JAODBB010000214.1 GCA_025463745.1 Subtercola sp. | reverse complement strand
GGAATGACCAGACCAGACGCGGTGGTCGTTTCTGCTTCGACCTGCTTGATAACGATGCGATCCTCGAGCGGCTTGATGGAGACCGACACTGTTGACCTCTTCTTTCTTCGGTTCAAAAGTCATTTTTTGGCACACTCACCCTGAGAGTGCTAACTCGAGTTTAGGGGTTGGGCTGGCACTCGGTCAATCCGAGTGCCAAATCGACACAGTCACCATTGTGGCTCGAAGAGCCACTCGGTCAACCTGAGTGACAGCGTATGACGGGCCGGCCGGGCCGCATCCCGCGTCTAAACTGACCGCATGGAGAGAACCGACCTCGAACAGCTGATGACGGCAGAGGGTTTGCGGTTGCTCGACTCCTTGCCGCCGTATACGAACGGCTCGAACATCGTTCGCTCGGTGGCAGCCCTGCGTAAAGAAGGATATTCGGCCGCCCTGGTGGGCGCCGTCATGACGCAGGCCCGGCTGCGAGCCAAGGCCCAGGCGAAGTTCGGCGAGTTCGCCGAGCGGATGCTCTTCACCGAGGCCGGGCTCGAACAAGCAACTCGGCTGAACGTCGCCGCGATTCACGCCGGGCGGTTTCGGGCCGCCGGGCTCACCCGCGTGGCCGATCTCGGCTGCGGTATCGGCGCCGATGCACTCGCCTTCGCCGGCCTCGACCTGAGCGTCACAGCTGTCGAACGCGACGAGGTCACAGCCGCCATCGCGGCCTACAACCTCGCGCCTTTTCCCACCGCCGAGGTCGTGCACGGCGACGCCGAGAGCTTCGATCGCAGCAGCGTGGATGCCCTCTACTTCGACCCGGCCCGGCGAACCGAGGGGCATTCGAATACGTCGCGCATCACCGACCCGAACGACTTCAGCCCCTCGCTCGACCTCGTCTTCGACGCGGCACGTGAGCTGCCGACAGGCGTGAAACTCGGTCCGGGCACCGACCGTGAGCTACTGCCTGCCGACGCTGAGGCGCAGTGGATCTCGGTCGACGGGCAGGTGGTCGAGACGGGGTTGTGGTTCGGGGTGCTGGCTCGCCCGGGCATCCGGCGCGCAGCGCTTGTGATGCGGGGCGCGGGCCGCCACGAAATGACGGCCGCCGCTGATAGCGAAGACGTGGAGCAAGGGCCGTTGGGCGGCTACCTGTACGAACCAGACGGCACCGTGATTCGCGCGCGCCTGATCGGCGACCTCGCCCGCACACTGGGCGCCCACCTCGTTTCAGCGAAGATCGCCTATCTCACCTCAGACCAGCTCGTCGAGACTCCCTTTGCGTCGGGCTTTCGTGTTCGCGAAGTGTTCGCCTACAACGTGTCGAGCCTCAAACGCGAGCTTCGGGCACGGCGCATCGGCAGCCTCGAGATCAAGAAACGCGGTGTCGACCTCGATCCGGCCACGCTGCGGCCCAAGCTCGCGCTGCAGGGCCCCGAGAAGGCGACGCTTTTCGTGACGCGCAGTGAAGGCAAGCACGTGGCGATTCTGGCCGATCGCCTGCCCTGAGGGGCCGGTTGAACGCCGAAGGCGCGAAGCCGAAGCCCCGCGCCCTCGAACGAACTGATTCCTCAGTAACCGGTTCTCAGTAGTTGTAGCTGTACGACGAATTGATGTTCGCCACGACGAAGATGACGAGTACGACGATGAGGATGATCGACAGCAGTATGCCGGCGAACCCGGTGATGATGCCGGTGAGCCAGAAGCCGCGGGCGGCAGGCTCTTTGCGCCGGCCGATGAAACCGAGAACGATGCCACCGGCCGAGAAGATGAATCCGCCGATTCCCCAGCTGAAGATCGAGATCAGCACCCCGAGAATACCGGCGATCATGGCGATGATGCTGAGCACCGGCGAGCGGGCGCCTGCCGGCGCAGCGTAGCCCGGCGCACCGTACTGAGGAGCGCCGTACTGCGCCTGCGGAGCACCGTATTGCGGGTCGGCGTACTGCGGAGCGCCGTAGCCCGGAGCCGCGGGCGGAACCGGCGGCCCTGCCGCGTAGTTCGGCGCCTGAGGAGCACCGGGCGCGCCGTAGTTCGGTGCCGGGGGCACCGGAGGCGCGGGCGGCACCGGAGGCGCGACAGGCGGCACCGGCGCGGCCGGAGCCGCGGGAGTAGCCGGTGGCGCAACCGGAGGCACCGGCGGCGCAGTGGGGGGCACGGGCGGGGCCGTCGGCGGAAGGTTCGGTTCAGGCGCGGCCGGCGGCGTGTCGGAAGCCGCGGGCGGCACCGGGGTCGACGCCGGGGTTGAGTCGGGCACGTGTTCGGGGGTGCCCTCGCCTGATGGTGTATTTGGATCGGTCATGATGACCCTTCCTTCCGCTTGTTCGGTCTGAAGTGCGCTGAACTATCACCGAGCCTAGCGAGCCACCATGCCGAAGCGGCACCCCCACGCCCGATCAGTGACTGATCAGTAGGTTGTGACGACCGTTGAATTGGCGGCGATCACAGCGAACACGATGATAAGAATCACACCCAGAATCAACTCGATGAACCCGATCACGATGCCTGCGATCGCGAGCCCGCGGCCACCGTCACCGTTCTTCTTGATCTGGCTCAGAGCGATGAACCCGAACACGATGCCCACCACCGTGAATCCGATGATCGAGAGCACGAGCGAAACGATGGCGAAGACGTTGGTGCGACGGGCGACGGCGTTCGGGGTCGCGCCGTAGGGGGTTGGGCTGGTCATCAGTAGTGCTCCTTAGAAGTCGAACCAATAGTGGCAGGGGTGATGACAAAGTGTCAACGACCATTATTACCATAGCTGATGAATCATCAGGTTGACGTGTGGGCGTGACGAACCGGTGAGGGCGCGGGGCGCACCGCACAGAAAGCTAGACGACCTGGATCTCGGTGACCGGCAACGTCGAATCCGCCCCGAAGTCGAGGCTCGACGGCGCAGCACCCCGCATGATCAGTTGCGCGCCCAGCGCCGCGATCATCGCGCCGTTGTCGGTGCAGAGCGCCAACGGCGGAATGCGCAGCGTCACGCCGGCGGCCGCCGCACGTTCTTCGGCGAGCGCCCGAATACGCGCGTTCGCAACGACTCCCCCACCGAGCAAGAGCCGCGGAACATCGCGGTCGGCACAGGCGGCCAACGCCTTCGTGACCAACACGTCAGCCACCGCCTCGCGAAAACTCGCGGCCACGTCGGCCACCGGAATCTCTTCGCCGCGATCGGTTCGCGCCTCGACCCAGCGCGCCACCGATGTTTTCAGCCCCGAGAACGAGAAGTCGTACCGGTGCGCCGCCATGTCTTTGGGCTGACTGAGCCCACGCGGAAATCGAATCGCCTTCGGGTTGCCGCCGATCGCCACCCGGTCGATGTGCGGCCCGCCCGGGTACGGCAGCCCGAGCACACGCGCGACCTTGTCGAACGCTTCCCCCGCAGCATCGTCGATCGTCTCACCGAGCAACTCGACATCGCTCACCAGGTCGCGAACAAAGAGCAGCGAGGTGTGGCCGCCCGACACGAGCAGCGCGATGGTCGGGTACTCCAGAGGCTCCGAATCGGGGGTCACCAGGTCGACCCCGACGTGCCCCACCAGGTGGTTCACGGCGTACAGCGGCTTGCCCGTAGCCACAGCCAGCCCCTTCGCCGCAGCCACCCCCACCATCAGTGCACCCGAAAGCCCCGGCCCCGAGGTGACGGCGATGGCGTCGATGTCGTCGAAGGTCAGCTGCGCCTCTGTGAGAGCCGAATGGATGGTCGGGGTCAGCGCCTCGAGGTGCGCACGCGCCGCGATCTCGGGCACGACTCCCCCGTACCGCGCGTGCTCGTCCATCGACGAGGCGATGGCATTGGCCAACAGCGTGGTTCCGCGCACGATGCCGATTCCGGTTTCGTCACACGACGTCTCGATGCCGAGCACCACCGGGGCTGCTCTATCGAATGTCACGAGATGCCCCTCTGGGTGTCGAGTTCGACGCGCATGACGACCGCATCGACATTATCGGGCTGGTAATAGCCGCGGCGAATGCCGATGGAGGTGAATCCGAGCGTTTCGTACAGGTGCTGTGCGCCCGGGTTGTCGGCCCGAACCTCGAGGAACACACGGCGCGCGCCCCGGCGAACAGCCTCGGCGATGAGTGCGCGCATCAGTGTTCGGCCGAGGCCGTGCCCGCGGGCATCCGGAGCCACGGCGATGGTCTGAATGTCGGCGTCGGCCGCGCCCTGCGGGCTGAGGAGGCCCGCGTATCCGCCCAGCGGAAACCCGGCAACCCCGCGCAGCTCAGGATTCTCGGCCACGAGGTAGTAGCAGTGCTTCTGGGCGAGGTCGGAGCGCATCATCGCAGGGCTCCAGGCGTCGGTGCCGAACGTGCTCGTCTCGAGCGCCATGATGGCGTCGAGGTCTGAAGGCCCGGCGACGCGAATCTCCCAGTGGATGCCCGGCAGTGGCGTGTCGTGCACGGCCTCGCCTGCCGTTCCCGCGTCATCGCTCATCGCTGTGTCACCCGCTTCGCGCCGGTCGAGAGCGTCACATCGGGTGAGCGCAGATAGAGCGCCTGGTCTGAGGCGAACGCCTGCCCCGTGCGGCGGAGCTCGAGCGCGACGAGGCCGAGCGCGCCGGCCGAGACGTGGGCCGCATCGAGTGTCTGGGCGTGGCTGTGGGGCAGGGCATCCGGTTTCGCCAGCCCCGGCCCGTCGAGGCGAACGGGCAGCGGGGCGCCCAGATCGAACAGCGACCAGTACACCTCGCGTCTGCGGGCGTCAGAGACGACCAGCAACTCGCCACTCCGGCCGCCGCGCTGCGCGGCCAGCGCGATAGCGTCATGGCTCACCACGGCGAGCACCGGCACGCCAAGGCCCAGCGCGAACGCGTGCGCGGCCGCGATACCGACCCGCAGCCCCGTGAACGGGCCGGGGCCCATGCCGGCCACTACCCCGGTGAGCTCGAGGGGGCGCACGGATGCCTCGGCCAGCGCCCGCTCGATGAGCCGCCCGATCACTTCCGCATGCTTCATTGTGTCGAAGCCGTTCGCCTCGCTGAGTACACCGCGTGCGCCGTCGATCACGGCGACGCTGGTGCCGGCAGAGGTGTCAATGGCGAGCAGGAGTTCGTTGGCGTCACTCATCGTCTGCTCCGGCTGTCGCCGTCTGGGCACGCTCTGGAGTTCGCCGATCGGCCGCCCTTCGCCGATAGAGCGTCACCGCGCGTGGCTCGACGGGTGCGTCGAGGTCTGCAGTGTCTTCGCCGTCGAGGTCTTCCGGCGAGGACGCTCGGTCGACCGTCTCGCCGCGCGGGCGCTCAATGACGAGCTCGAGGTAGTCGTCGACGATCGCGTCGATCATGCCGGCCCCCCACTCGACCACCACGATCGACCCCGCGAAGTCGATGTCGAGATCGTCGAGTTCGGCGGCGCCAGCTAGCCGGTACGCGTCGACATGCACCAGCGGTACGCCGGTGGCGGCGTTCGGATGCGTGCGCGCCAGCACGAAGGTCGGGCTCGTCACCGATCCGCGAACTCCCAAGCCGGCGCCGAGTCCTCGGGTGAAAGTGGTCTTTCCCGCGCCGAGTTCGCCGGTCAGCACGAGCACGTCGCCCGCCCCGAGGCGCGGGGCGAACTGCACGCCGAACTGGTGCATCGCTTCAGGGTCGTCGATCATCCACCGCCCGACCATTTCGTCAGCAGAATCGCGACGGCCGCCGACCGTCGCATCGGTGACGTACACCCGCTCGACCCGCGGCCCCACGCGTGCCACGATCTCGTCGCCGATGGTGCGCGCGAAGCCCGCCCACTCTTCGGCGGTGGGGATGCTCTCGGCGCCGCCCGCCGTGGCACCCGTGCCTCCCGGCCGCCGGCCCTCGCCGAACAGCACAACCTCGTCACCGAGTTCGACGTGCGCGTCGCCGACGTCGACCACGAACTGATCCATCGCGATGCGGCCCACGATCGGGTGCCGCCGGCCGCCGATCCACACCGAAGCACGCCCGCTGGCCGCCCTCGGCACCCCGTCGGCGTACCCCAGCGGCACGAGCGCCAGCGTCGTCGGTCTGGTCGTGCGATAGTCGAATCCGTACGAAACACCATGCCCCGCGGGCACACGCTTGACCGAGACCACCGGTGCCACCAGCGTCATGACGGGTCGAAGCCCGAGCGAGAGCGCCGTCTCGTCGTCGAACGGCGTCACCCCGTACGCGGCGATTCCGAATCGCACCAAGCCGAGCCGGGCCTCTGGCATGCGGATGCCCGCCGAACTCGCCGCGAGATGAACCAGTTCGAACCGCGCGCCAAGACCTTCGGCCACGGCTACCGCCGCGTGCAACTCGGCGAGCGCTACGGCATCGTCGTCGGGCGATGCATCGGCGAGATGCGACCAGGCCGCATGCAACCGCACCGAGCCGGCGGCGTCGGCAGCGATCGCCGCGCGCACCAGCCCCGGCCAGTCTTCGATGCTCGCGCCGTTTCGGTGCAGGCCGGTATCGATCTTCAGATGCACCCTCGGCGCATTCGACGAGCCGGCCGCGGCGATCGCCTCGAGCTGCCAGACGGCTGAGATGCCGAGGTCGATGTCAGCGTCTGCCGCGGCGCCGAAGTCGGCGTCGGGCGCGTGCATCCAAGCGAAAATCGGGGCGGTCACGCCGGCCGCCCGCAGCTTCAGCGCCGCCGGAATATCGAGCACGGCGAGCGAAGACGCACCGGCCTCGAGCGCGGCGAACCCGAGCTCGATCATGCCGTGCCCGTACGCGTCGGCCTTCACCGCGAGCATCGTCTCGGCGGGTGCGGCGAGCGCGCTCAGCACCCGCACGTTGTGCCGGAAGGCATCGAGGTTGATGAGCGCCTGCCGCGCCGGCGCGTCGCCGGTTCGTCGTCGCGCACTCCAGCGCGCCGACGGTTCAGCGGCACGCGCGACGTGCGCCACTCCCGGAATCGCTGATAGACCCTCGCCATCCGCACGATTCGCGCGACTCGACGCCGCACCACCCACAAACGCACTCACGAGACGTACCGCCGTTCGAACCGCGGCCCGATACGCGTGACGATCTCATAGTTGATCGTCTCGGCCGCCGCGGCCCACTCCTCAACCGCCGGAAAACCGGCCGCCGCAGATCCCGAAAGACCCTCTTCGCCCCCGACGCTCGGGTCGCCGAACAGTACCGCCCGGTTGCCCACCTCAACCGCACCATCGTGAACATCCACCACGAACTGATCCATCGCGATGCGCCCCGCGACCCGGTAAGCACCCCCGTTGATCCACACCGGCGCCCGATTCGATCCCAGCCGCGGAACCCCATCCGCATACCCGAGCCCCACCAATGCCAGCGTCGACGAGCTACTCGTGCGATAGGTGTACCCGTACGACACAGCGCTGCCAGGCGCCACCCGCTTCACCGCGATTACGCGCCCCTCCAGCGTCATCGCGGGTCGGAACCCGAGCTCTGCCGATGTCACATCATCGAACGGCGACAGCCCGTACATGCCGATACCGAGCCGCACCAGCGACAGTCTCGTCTCGGGCAGCCGCAGCGCTCCGGCCGTCGACGCCAGATGGATGATCGGCGGCACCACACCGTGCTCAGCCCCCACCGCAACCGCGCCCTCGAGCCGCCTCAGCTGCTCCCGATCTTCGTCATCGTTCGCGTTCGACAGATGACTGAAGATTCCGACGACGCTCAGAAGCCCCGCCGCCTCCAGCTCCGCCGCACGTTCGAAAACCGGCTGCCACGCCGATTCCTCGGCCCCATTACGCCCGAGCCCGGTGTCGACCTTGATCTGCACGCGGGCAGGCGAGCCCCCGGCCCGCGCGGCCGCCCCCGCCACCGCCACCAGCTGCGCCACCGAATTCACACCGACGTCGATTCCGTGCCGCACGGCAGCGTCGAACCGCGCCGTTGTGCCGTGCAACCACGCCAGAATCGGTTCGGTCAGCCCCGCCTCGCGCAACTCGATCGCTTCATCGATATCGGCCACACCCAGCCAGGTCGCGCCCGCCGTAACGGCCGCCCGCGCCACCTCGACGGCACCGTGCCCGTAGCCGTTCGCCTTCACAACCGCCATGATCTGCGTGTCGCCCACCAGCTCATGCACCAGCTGTACATTGTGCCGGATGGCCGCGAGATCGATGGTCGCCAACCGCAGTGGCCGCTCGCTCATGCCCCACCCCGCTCATCGGCGATGACGCCGGCAACCCCACCCGTGGCGGCGACCGCACCCGTACCTGCACCGGCATCCGTACCAGCACCGGCATCCGTACCAGCACCGGCATCCACAGCACCGCTACCCGCCCCGTGCCGCGCCACCTCGCCCGGCCCTTCGGCCACCACGAACGCGCAGGCCGAATCACCGTCGTGACTCAACGAGAGATGCAGAATCGAGATTCCATGCAACGCGACTTTCTCGGAGGCGGCACCGGCAAGCAGAAACGACGGCCGCCCGTGCTCGTTCGACACGACTTCGACATCGTGCCAGCGAAACCCGGTCGAATCTCCGACGGCCTTCACCAGGGCTTCTTTCGCCGCGAATCGGGCCGCCAGCGAACGCAACGACAACTCGCGTTCGCTGGGAGCGAACAGCCGCACGATGAGGGCCGGCGTGCGCTGCAGTACCCGCCGAAACCGCGGAACGTCGACGATGTCGACGCCGACTCCCACTATCACAGGGTTTCGCCTACTCGACCGTGACCGACTTGGCGAGGTTTCGCGGTTGATCCACATCGAGGCCCTTCGCCGTGGCGAGTTCCATCGCGAAAATCTGCAGCGGCACCACCGCGAGCAGGGGCTCGAACAACGGCCCCGCGAGCGGAATCGGAATCACCTCGTCGGCGAACGGCAGCACCGCAGCGTCACCCTGCTCGACGATGGCCAGAACCCGTGCACCGCGGGCCCGGATCTCTTGGATGTTCGACACCACCTTGGCGTGCAGCGAATTCGGGTCACGGGGGCTCGGCACCACCACGAAGACGGGCTGCCCCGGCTCGATCAGCGCGATCGGACCGTGCTTCAGTTCACCGGCCGCAAAGCCTTCGGCGTGGATGTACGCCAGCTCTTTCAGCTTCAACGCCCCTTCGAGCGCCACCGGGTACCCGACGTGCCGCCCCAAGAACAGCACGGCGCGGCTGTCTGACATCCACTTCGCGAGGTCACGGATGCGCGCGGACGTCTTCAGGACCTTCTCGAGCTTGGCCGGGATCGCACTCAGCTCGCTGAGCGCCGCAGCGACCTCTTTCGGCGTGAGCGTCTGCCGCACCTGGGCCAGGTACAGGCCGAACAGGTAGAGCGCCGCGATCTGGGCCACGAACGCCTTGGTCGAAGCGACTGCCACCTCAGGGCCTGCGTGCGTGTAGATCACCGCGTCAGATTCCCGCGCGATGGTCGCGCCCTGCGTGTTGCAGATCGAGAGCGTTTTCGCGCCGGCCTCGATGGCGTACTTCACCGCCATGAGCGTGTCCATCGTCTCGCCCGACTGACTGATCGACACGACAAGGGTCGTGGGGGTGAGGAAGGGATCGCTGTACCTGAACTCGTGCGAGAGCTGCACTTCGACAGGAATGCGACCCCACTTCTCGATGGCGTATTTGCCGAGCATCCCTGCGTAGCTGGCCGTGCCGCACGCGATGATGATGATGCGGTCGATGTCGGCCAGGTGGGCGTCGAGATCGCCGAGGTCGGGAAGCGAGACCGCGCCGTCGACGATACGTGTGCGCAAGGTGTTGGCCACCGCCTCGGGCTGCTCGCTGATCTCTTTGGCCATGAAGCTCGACCAGCCGCCCTTCTCGGCCGCCTTCGCATCCCACGACACGTGGAATTCGCTGGTGGGCACCACGGTGCCGAAAAAGTCGGTGACGAGCACAGAGGTCGGCGTGATGGTCACGATCTGGTCTTGACCGATGGCCACGGCGCGCTGCGTGTGCTCGACGAACGCAGCCACATCAGAGCCGAGAAAGTTCTCACCGTCACCCAACCCGATGACCAAAGGCGAGTTGCGGCGAGCGCCGACCACGATGCCGGGCTCGTCTTTATGCAACGCGAGCAACGTGAAGGCTCCCTCCAGGCGCACAACGACTCGAGCGAGAGCGGCGGCGAGCCCGTCTCCCTTGTCGTACTCGTCACCCAGCAGCTTGGCCGCGACCTCGGTATCGGTTTCGCTCTCGAACGTGTAGCCCTTGGCGAGAAGCTCGGCCTTCAGCTCGGAGAAGTTCTCGATGATGCCGTTGTGGATGACCGCCAGCTTCTCATCGCGGCTGAGGTGCGGATGCGCGTTGCCGTCGGTCGGGCCCCCGTGCGTGGCCCAGCGGGTGTGCCCAATGCCAGTCGAGCCATTCTGCAGTGCCTCACTCTTGAGGTCGTCGACCAGAACGGCCAGCTTCCCCGCCCGCTTGCGAGTGACCAACTCGCCGTCGTCGGTGATGATCGCAACCCCGGCGGAGTCGTACCCTCGATACTCGAGTCGCCGGAGCCCGCCCAGCAGAACCTCCAGGCTTTGAGGTCGTCCGACGTAGCCTACGATTCCACACATGGATTCGATTTTATAGGTGCCACCTGGGCGCGAGGCGCACGGCCCGGCCGGCGTGGGGCAGAATAGGAGACCTATGGCTGATTCCACATCGATTCCGGTAGGGGGTCAGACCAGCCCGTTCGTTGAGATCGACCGTGCCGAATGGGCCGCCCTGGCACCGGCCACCCCGCATCCGCTGCTCGAAACCGAAATCGTGCAGTTGCGCGGCCTCGGCGAGCCGCTCGACATGACAGAGGTCTCTGAGGTCTATCTGCCGCTCAGCCGCCTGCTCAACCTTTACGCCGCCGGTCACCACAATCTGCACCGCCTCACCAGCGATTTTCTCGGCGAGAAGGCCAGCAGCACCCCGTTCGTGATCGGCGTCGCCGGCTCGGTCGCCGTGGGAAAGTCGACCATCGCGCGCCTCCTTCGCGAGCTGCTCGCGCGCTGGGAAGACACGCCCCGCGTCGAGTTGGTCACCACAGACGGCTTTCTGCTGCCGAACGCCGAGCTGGCCCGCCGCGGAATCATGGATCGCAAAGGCTTTCCCGAGAGCTACGACCGCCGCGCACTGTTGCGCTTCGTCAGCGCCATCAAGAGCGGGGTGCCAGAGGTACGCGCGCCCTTCTACTCGCACCTCAGCTACGACATCATCCCTGATGCCCAGATCGTGGTGCGCCAGCCCGACATTCTCATCGTCGAGGGGCTGAACGTACTGCAGCCGCCCTCCCCCGGTCATCGTCTCGCGGTCAGTGACCTGTTCGACTTCACGGTGTACGTCGATGCGCGCACGACCGACATCGCCCGCTGGTACGAAGAGCGGTTCTTGAAACTGCAGCGCGGCGCGTTCGCCAACCCCAGTTCGTACTTTCACCGCTATTCGAGCCTCACCGAACTGGAGGCACGTTCAACGGCCGCCTCGATCTGGGCCTCGATCAATCAGCCGAATCTCGTGCAGAACATTCTGCCGACGCGCTCGCGCGCAACGCTCGTCTTGCGCAAAGACTCGAATCACGCGGTCAAACGGGTTCTGCTGCGCAAACTCTGACCCGCCACGCGGCTCCTGCCCGCAGCATCCGCATGGTCTCGAAGATCTGCCCCGTCTGAGAGCGTCTGCGCCCGTTCCGTCTGGGAGCATCTGCGCCGAAGGGGCGCAGCTACGATTCGGCGAATCAGTTGACGGCGGGCGCGAGGGCGAGGCGGAGGCGAACGACATCGGCCAGCCGTTCGGCGATGCGGTCGGCCGTCGACTGCTCACTGGCCTCCACCATCACGCGAACGAGCGGCTCGGTTCCGGATGCCCGCAACAACACGCGCCCGGAGTCGCCCAGTTCGAGCTCGGCCTCAGCGACGGCCTCGGCCAGCACCTCATCGGTGTCTACCGCTTCACGGTCGACACCCCGCACGTTGATCAGAATCTGCGGATAGACCGTCATCACCGAGGCCAGCTCTGCAAGCGTCTTGCCCGTCGCCGCCATCTGACTCACCAGCTGCAGCCCGGTGAGAATGCCGTCGCCGGTCGTCGCGTAGTCGCCGAAGATGATGTGCCCCGACTGCTCGCCGCCGAGGTTGTAGCCGTTGGCGTTGATCGCCTCGAGCACATAGCGGTCGCCGACGCGGGTCTCGAGCATCCGGATGCCCTGCGCGGCCATGGCGACTCGGAGCCCCAGGTTGCTCATCACCGTGGCGACCAACGTTCGGTCTTTGAGCTCACCGCGCGCGTCGAGCGCCGTGGCGAGAATGGCCATGATCTGGTCGCCGTCGACGATCGTGCCGGTGTGATCGACTGCCAGGCAGCGATCAGCGTCGCCGTCGTGAGCAATACCCACGTCGGCGCCCAATTCGAGCACGGTGTCGATCAACGCCTCCATGTGGGTCGAGCCCACGCCATCGTTGATGTTGTCGCCGTCGGGATCGTTGCCCATGACAGTCACGGTCGCTCCGGCAACGGTGAAGACTTCGGGCGAAACTCCGGCCGCTGCTCCGTGAGCACAGTCGAGAACGACGTGGAGGCCGTCGAGCGAATGGGGCAAGGTGCCGAGCAAATGCACCACGTACCGGTCTTCGGCGTCGGAGAAACGCCGGATGCGACCGACATCGGCACCGAGCGGAACGAGAAACGGCTCGGCGAGCGCGGCTTCGATCTGCTCTTCGATGTCGTCGTCGAGCTTCTTACCGCCGCGCGCGAAGAACTTGATGCCGTTGTCGGGCGCGGGGTTGTGCGAAGCAGAGATCATGCAGCCGAAATCGGCAGCAAAGTCTGCAACGAGATACGCGGCCGCCGGGGTGGGAATCACTCCGGCGTCATACACATCGACGCCCGAACTGGCGAAACCGGCCGCGACTGCTGCGGAGATGAAATCGCCAGACGTACGCGGGTCTCTGGCGAGAACCGCGACGGGTCTGCGACCGGCTGCACGCGCCGGGGCACCGAGCACAATAGCGGCGGCCTGGGCTACGCGAAGGGCCAGGTCTGCCGTGACATCCCTGTTCGCGAGCCCACGCACACCGTCGGTGCCGAAAAGCCTAACCACTGAATCCAACCAGCACGCCTCTGACCAACCAGCTTCTGACCAGCACGCTTCCGACCAACACGCTTCCGACCGACATAGACGAAGTCTAAGGGTGGCTTGCGGTTAGCGCTTGGAGAACTGCGGAGCCTTACGGGCCTTTTTGAGGCCGGCCTTCTTGCGCTCTTTGACACGAGCGTCGCGGCTCAAGAAGCCCGCCTTCTTCAGCGTCGCGCGGTTGTTCTCTTCGTCGATCTCGTTCAGCGCACGAGCGATACCGAGGCGCAGTGCGCCGGCCTGGCCGGAGGGGCCGCCGCCCGAGATCTTCGCGATGACGTCGTAGCTGCCCAGCAGATCGAGCAGCTTGAACGGGTCGTTGATGAGCTGCTGGTGCAGCTTGTTCGGAAAGAAGTTCTCGAACTCACGGTTGTTCACCGTGATGGTGCCTGCACCGGGAACGAGACGCACGCGGGCGATGGCCTGCTTGCGACGGCCGACGGCCGCACCGCCGACGCTCAGCACGGGGCGAGCAGCCTTCGGGGTCTCGACGGTGGGGGTTTCGGTCGAGTAGCTCTCAGGAGCTACGTCAATCTGGTCTGCGATCTTCGCCACTTTGGTTACGAATCCTTTATCTTTGCGTCTGAAGGTGACCGGCGAGCGCTACTGCGCGACCTGGTCGAAGGTGTAGGGAACGGGCTGCTGCGCAGCGTGAGGGTGCTCGGCACCCGCGTACACCTTGAGCTTGGTCAGCTGCGAGCGGCCGATCGAGTTCTTCGGCAGCATGCCGCGAATCGCCTTTTCGACGGCGCGGGTGGGATTCTTCTCCAGCAACTCGGCGTAGGTCATGGCCGAGAGGCCTCCCGGGTAACCCGAGTGGCGGTAGGCCTTCTTCTGCAGAGCCTTCGAGCCGGTCAGCGCGACCTTCTCGGCGTTGATGATGACGACGAAGTCGCCACCGTCGAGGTGCGGGCTGAAGCTGGGCTTGTTCTTGCCGCGGAGAATGATCGCGGCGTGGCTGGCCAGACGGCCGAGTACGACGTCAGTCGCATCGATGATGACCCAATTGCGAACGAGTTCGCTCGCCTTGGGGGAATAAGTACGCGTCACAGTAAGAGTGCTTTCTTGTCGAAATGAGGTGTTCGTGAATCCCGCTCCGTTGGCCGTTCAATAACATCTGCTGCCATGGCAGGAGAAATGCGGGAACGTACCGGTGGAGGGCTCAACTTCGGGTGGCACAGATTGCTGATGCACACCAAGGAACGAGACTAGCCTATTTCGGGCGCACTCGCCAGTTCTGCCCGCGCGGGCTCCTTCAGAGAACGGCCTGGGGATGCCGCACCCCCGTGACTCGCACGTTCGCGCTCAGCGGCCAACGCCTCTCGGGTACGGCGCGCCCGGGTTTCTTGCGCGCGGAGGGCCAGGCCCGCGGCATCCGGATACCCCACCTGCATCAGCGTGAGCCCACGAGCCGGCATCACCTTGAAGGCGCTCGTTCTCTGCAGATCATCGCGGAGCGCGATCACCTGAGCCACGGTCAGCCTGCCCTCCCCTACCGCAACGGAGGCGCCGACCAGGGCTCGCACCATGCTGTGGCAGAACGCGTCGGCCTGAACCTGAGCCGACACCACACCGTCGGCGTCTCTGCTCCAGTCGAGGCGTTGCAGAGTGCGGATGGTGGTCGCGAAGGGCCGCGGCTTGCAGAACGCCGCCCAATCGTGCAGCCCGAGCAGTTCGTTGGCGACCTGTTGCATGGCGATCACATCGAGCGGCTTCGTCGTCCACGCGGTTGTACGGCGGGTGAGCGGGTTTCGGGCGAGCAGAGTGTCGGCGATACGGTACTCATATCGTCGCCACAAGGCAGAGAATCGTGCATCGAATCCCTCGCCTGCCACCGCCGTCTGGCGCACCACGATCTCGGCAGGGTTACCCAGCATGCCGTTCACGCTGAGTGCGATGCGACTCACCTCGACCTTCGATGCCTGCGATCGGCTCAGATCGAGGTGAGCCACCTGCCCGCGCGCATGCACACCCGCGTCGGTGCGCCCGGCCACGACCAGGTTCGGGAGGGGCCCGAGGCTCGCATAGAGCGACTGCAGGGAATTCTCGATCTCTCCCTGCACAGTGCGCAAGCCGGGCTGTTTCGCCCACCCGGCGAACGTCGTGCCGTCGTAGGCGATATCGAACCGCACTCGTACGAGCCCGGCTTCGGCAGCAGCATCACCCTGCACCACGCCCTCTGGCAGTTCTGCCGCCACCTGCCCCACACCTTTCTGTCAGTTCGCGGCAGCCACCGCGCCCTCATCGATGAACGTCTCGAAGATGCGAGACGCAAAGTCGTCGGTGTCGACAGTACCAAGCCCGAGCAGTGTCTCTGTTCTCAGGATGCCCGGCAACGCCGGTACCCGGTCGAGAATGAGTTCACGCAGGTGCGACTGGTCGCTGATGCGAAAACGCGCGATGAGGTCGAACCTGCCGGTGACGATGGTGAGCTGTTCGAGTTCGACGATCTCAGAAAGGGCGTCGAGAACCTCTTGGCGGTTCTGGCCAGGACGCAGGGTCAGATTGACCACAGCGACCACCCCGAGCCCCAGCCGCGACCAGTCGATCGACACCGAGTACTGCTTGATGACACCGGTTCGCTCGAATCGTGCGAGCCTCTCGGCCACAGCGGGCGGCGACATGCCCACCTTGCGACTCAGAGCTCTCTGCGACTGACGGGAGTCGATGGCGAGCTCACGGAGCAGCGCCACGTCTTTGCTGTCGAGGGCGACTTCAGGCTCATCGAACGTGGCACCGACATAGGCCGAGAACGGACTGCGCTTTTTCATTCATACTCCACACATTGACCCCTATTGATTCAATTGTGAGTATATCTTACTTATGAAAGTAAAAAAGAGCCCCGTGCTCCATTTCTGGAGTGTCGGGGCTCTTTTCTTGATGCGAACTTGTTGCTACGAGCGATCTCTGAGCGAGAACAGGCGACAGATTACTTGTCGTCTGCCTTCTCGGCGGCGTCAGCCTCGACCTCGTCGGCGGCCGCAGTCGGCACTTCAGCCTCCACCGGCTCGCTGGTTTCGACCGCTTCAGTCTCTTCAGCGGCAACGGCGGTCTCGTCTGCGGTGTCATCGGCAACGGGCTCGTCGACAACGGTTTCGTCGACAACCGTTTCTTCGACAGCCGGTTCGGCTGCGGCAGCTGCTGAAGCCGAGCCGCGGGTCGAGCGCCCCTTCGGCGTCACGGGCTCGAGAACGAGCTCGATCTGCACCATCGAGGCGTTGTCGCCCTTGCGAAAACCGAGCTTGGTGATGCGCGTGTAACCGCCGTCACGCTCGGCAACCAGCGGCGCGATCTCAGTGAAGAGCTCGTGCACGACGGTCTTGTCGCCGATGGTCGCAAGAACACGACGACGTGCGTGCAGGTCGCCGCGCTTTGCGAACGTGATGAGACGCTCGGCGACCGGGCGAAGGCGCTTGGCCTTCGTCTCAGTGGTCTTGATGCTCTTGTGCGTGAACAGGGCTGCTGCCAGGTTGGCGAGCATGAGGCGCTCGTGCGCCGGCCCACCGCCGAGACGGGGCCCTTTAGTTGGGGTTGGCATTTCTTTT
>JAODBB010000205.1 GCA_025463745.1 Subtercola sp. | reverse complement strand
TGCCCGAGATCTGGAAGATTCTCGTCGATGCCGGATTCGAGTCTGGTCAGGCCTACGGCAAATCATTACGCACCGTCAAATCGTGCGTTGGATCGACGTGGTGCCGTTACGGAGTGCAAGACGCCGTGGCAATGGCCGTTCAACTGGAACTGCGCTACCGGGGACTGCGGTCGCCGCATAAGTTCAAGCTGGGAGTGTCGGGCTGCGCGCGCGAGTGCGCCGAGGCGCGAAGCAAAGATATTGGCATCATCGCCAGTGAACTCGGCTGGAACCTGTACGTGGGCGGCAACGGCGGATTCCAGCCGGCTCACGCGCAACTGCTCGCGAGCGACCTCGACGATGCCACGCTCATCCGCTACATCGACCGCTACATCATGTACTACATCAGAACCGCCGAACGACTGCAGCGAACAGCGCGATGGCAGGAAGAGCTGCCGGGTGGGCTCGACCACGTGCGTGATGTCGTGTGCAACGACTCGCTCGGTTTAGCCGATGAGCTCGAGCAGGCCATGGCGCAGCACGTCGACACCTACGAAGACGAATGGGCGGCGACCCTGAAAGATCCCGAACGCCTTCGGCGTTTTCGATCGTTCGTCAACGCACCGAGCGTGCCAGACCCGAGCATCGTGACGGTGATCGAACGGGATCAGCGACGCCCGGCGACCAGCGAAGAGAAGGCCAGCGGCAGTGTGCTGCTGTCGGGCCCTTCGATTCCGGTGCGGGTGCCCGTCGTGCCCGCAGATGCGATGAGGGGTGAGTGACGCATGCAGGTATCGATAGACGTCACCGATGCGCTCGTATTCGTCGTCGGTCACCCGGTCTCGGCCCGCCGGATTCTCGCTCGCTATCGGGCTGCGGGTGCCGACGCCGTTCTGCTGACACCCGATCAGGCGCGCATGCGATTGAACAGTGCCGAAACGGTTCACAGTTCAGATGCGAAAGCGGGCCCGTCGAGCGTGCCACCGCGCCTGATCGTCTGGGTCGATGGGGACGAGCTTCACCGGATCGACCTCGCCCAACAGGCGGCACGCCTGTCGATCTGGATGACCCGGGAGAAGCCGGCAGCGCGCCTGCCGCGTGGCCATGTTTCCCTCGTCGGCGGCGGCCCGGGAGATCTCGGACTCATGACCATGGCCGGCCGACAGGCCCTCGCCGACGCTGACGTCGTGCTCTTCGACCGATTGGCTCCCACCGAACTGCTGTCGGAGTTCGCGCCTGCCGCGGAGCTGATCGATGTTGGAAAACTGCCGGGTCATCACGCCGTTCCACAGCGCGTCATCGAAGACATCATGATCGAGAAAGCCTTGCTCGGCAATGAGGTCGTTCGCCTCAAGGGCGGCGATCCGTTCGTTTTCGGCAGAGGTGGTGAAGAGGTCATCGCCTGCCGAACCAACGACGTGCCGTACACCGTCATCCCCGGGGTGACCAGCGCGGTCGCGGTGCCGGCCGCCGCTGGCATACCCCTGACGCACCGTGAGATCAGCCGTGCCTTCACGGTGGTTTCGGGGCATGCGCCATTCAGCGACATCGAACTGGGCCACCGGGCCGGTCTCGGTGGCACTCTCGTGGTTCTGATGGGAGTCGGAACACTCGTGCAGTTGGTGAACGGGCTGCAGCGCCGGGGAATGCCGGCCACGATGCCACTGGCGATCATCGAGCAGGGGTACAGCCCGCAGCAGAGAACGACGATCTCGACCATTGGCGGGATCACCGAGAAGTTGGGCCACCTGTCAGTGCGCTCGCCAGCCGTGATCGTCATCGGCGAGGTGGTACGAGTAGCCTCGGAGGATCCGAGCGAATTGTGTGAGGCGAGTGGCATCATCCGGTCTGCGGCGAAACTCGCGACCTGAACGATGAAAGCCGAGGCGACCATGACCGAAGTGCCGACACCCGATTCGGTCGCACTAGGGTTTCGCAGCGACCAGCTCGAAGGTTTCCGAATCGGTGTCACCTCAGACCGCAGGTCAGAAGACTTGATCGCCGCGTTCGTGCGAAGAGGCGCCGATGTGACTCACGCACCCACGATTCGTATGACAGCAGTCAGCGATGACAGCGTGCTCGAGGCAGAGACTCGGGCGATCATCCAAGCCGGCCCTGACGTTCTGCTCGCAACCACCTCGTACGGAATACGACGCTGGTTCGAGTCCGCCGACGCGGCGGGACTCGGCGACGCCCTCAACGAACGGCTCGAACACGCTCGTATTCTCGTTCGGGGACCAAAAGCCCGCGGGGCGATTCGTGCTGCCGGACTTGACGACGACGGCATGAGCGAGCGCGAGACGACGACGTCCCTCGTCGATCTGGTGCTGAAGGGCGGGGTCTCAGATAAGACCGTTGCCATCCAGCTTCACGGATTCACCGATCCGGTGCAGCTTGCCCGGCTCGAAGAGGCAGGCGCACACGTGCTCACCGTGGCACCCTACCGCTGGACCCAGCCCGACGACCCGGCCCGTGTCATCAAGCTGATCGACATGATCTGCGCGTCGTCTGTCGACGCAGTCACCTTCACGAGCGCGCCGGCCGTCGAATCGCTCTTCACCACAGCCGAGGCCGGCGGAAGACTGGCTGAACTCCAGGCCGCCTTTCGGCAATCGGTCGTTGCGGCCGCCGTCGGCCCGGTCACTGCGGCCCCGCTCGTCGAAGCAGGCATCCTGCCGATCGTGCCAGACCGGTTTCGTATGGGCGCATTGATCCGGCTACTCTGCGAACACCTGGAAGAATCCCACATCAGACGACTCGGGTACGCCCACGGCACCATCGAGGTTCGCGGCAGAATCGCACTCATCAACGGTGTGAAAGTGTCTCTTCCGCCGGTGTCGCTCGCCTTGTTCCGAGCCTTGACCGAAGCTGCTGGGGCGACGGTTTCTCGCTCCGCCCTCTCGAGTGCGGCGCCGGAATACCTCGACGACCATGCAGTCGACGTCGCGGTCAGCCGCCTTCGCCAACTGCTTCCCGATAGAGCAGCAATTCGTACCGTCGTGAAACGCGGCTATCGAATAGACGTCTAGCGAGATCGCTCACACTATGCCGCGATGCCGCCTGCAGGCACAATCAGGAATGGGCCCGGCATCCGCCTAGACCGAATCACCCCCAATGTGAAGGGGTGGTGGAACCAACACGGCCGACCCACTGTCTGAAGCATCCCCCTATCTAAGGAGTGCATTCA
>JAODBB010000202.1 GCA_025463745.1 Subtercola sp. | reverse complement strand
GCCTCTCGGCTACACTTGTTGGTCGGGCCGCGAACGGCCCACTGCACTTTCTCAAATGAAGGATTCACCCATGGCTTCGACAAGCGACATCAGCAACGGCGTAGTGATGAAGATCGACGGGCAGCTGTGGGCTGTCATCGAGTTTCAGCACGTCAAACCCGGCAAGGGCGGCGCGTTCGTTCGCACCAAGATCAAGAACGTGGTCTCGGGCAAGGTCGTCGACCGCACGTTCAACGCCGGCGCGAAGATCGAGACGGCCAACGTCGACCGCCGCGACTACCAGTACCTCTACAACGACGGCCAGGACTTCGTCTTCATGGACACCGACACCTACGAGCAGCTCACGGTGACCGATGCCGTGGTCGGCGACGCCGCGAACTACATGCTCGAGAACCAGATGGCCACCATCGCCCTGCACGAAGACGCGCCCCTCTACGTCGAGCTGCCGGCCTCGGTCATCCTCGAGATCACCTACACCGAGCCGGGCCTGCAGGGCGACCGCTCCACCGGCGGCACCAAGCCCGCGACGGTCGAGACCGGTCACCAGATTCAGGTTCCGCTCTTTCTCGAGCAGGGCACCAAGGTCAAGGTCGACACCCGCACGGGCGACTACCTCGGCCGTGTCAGCGACAAGAGCTGACCTCCCTTCATGAGTGCTCGCACAAAGGCGCGTAAACGCGCGCTCGACGTTCTCTACGCGGCGGATGTTCGGCAGATCTCCATCAACGAATCCCTCGCTGCCGAGGCGGCCCGGGCCCTCACCGAGCCGGCCCGTGAGGCGTCGTGGCAGTACGCCCGCGAGATCGTCGACGGGGTCGTCTCGCACGGCTACGAGATCGACGAGCTGATCGAGACCTACGCCGTCGGCTGGACCCTCGGGCGCATGCCGCACATCGACCGCGCTCTGCTGCGCATCGGCATCTGGGAGATTCTCTACAACGACGACGTGCCCGACAACGTGGCCATCTCCGAGGCCGTCGACGCGGCCCAGTCGATGTCGACGGATGCCTCGGCGCCCTTCATCAACGGCATCCTGGCGAAAATCGCCTCCTCGAAGGGCGTGGCGCACTAGCCCGTCGGGTTGCAATCACCCGAATTGGGTGGCCGAGTGCCGTAATCGCGCCGCGATTTTTGCATCTCTTTCAACGTGCGGAACTATCCGCCGATGATTGGAGATCACGATGAGAACACTTCGACGAACAGCACGCCCGATCGCTGCGACGATAGGCGCTACCGCGCTTGCCGCCCTGCTTGTCACGGGAGCCGCCTCCGCCGCAATCGCCGAAACACCGCCCGGGAGCCAGCCCGCGCAGGAGCAGCCCGACTCGTCGTGGGGGCCCATCGGTTCGTGGGGAGGCGGCGCCTGGGTCGGCGACAGCTTCAGCTTCGTGAACGATGACGGCTTCGGCGGGCAGGTGTGGGATTACACGGGTGGCGGATCGCCATCGCTCGGTGTCAACGCCGACTTCGCGCGCAACCTGGACTACACGGGTGGCTGCTACGGCAACTATGGATCGACGCAGGTCGTCTGCTACGACTAGACCGTACGCGCGAGCTGCGAAAACGTCGGAGATTTCGACAGGGCACCGCCCATACGGTCGTGCCCTACCAGAATCTCCGACGTTTTTGCACGTGCGAGAGCGCTGAGGCGGTGAAGCATCAACGCGAGCAGGAACGCGGGGGCGAAACGCGTGCGATAGGCTGAAGACACCGAAAACCTTTAAGTTCCGCCCTGTGAGGCGGGGAAGGGGCGGAGTATGGCGCGCGTTGTGCTGTCTGAAGCTGATATGACCCGGGCGTTGACCCGAATCTCGCACGAGATTCTGGAGTCCAACCGGGGCCCCGACGATCTCGTGATTCTGGGCATTCCCACGCGTGGAGTGTTTCTGGCCCAGCGCATCGGGGCGATCATCCAGCGCATCGAACCCGGCGCACCGGCCGCGCTCGTGGGCGCGCTCGACGCCACGATGTACCGCGACGACCTGTCGCGCAACCTCACGCGCACGCCCCAGCCCACGCAGATTCCGGCCGGGGGAGTCGACGGCAAGACCGTGGTGCTCGTCGACGATGTGCTGTACTCGGGCCGCACTATCCGGGCTGCTCTGGATGCGCTCAGCGACATCGGCCGCCCGCGCATCGTGCGGCTCGCGGTGCTGGTCGACCGAGGGCACCGCGAACTGCCCATCCGCGCCGACTTCGTGGGCAAGAACCTGCCGACGTCGACGGATGAACGCATCAACGTGCGCCTCAACGAACTCGACGCCGCCGAAGAGGTCAGCATCGAGGGCCGCAGCGCCGAAGCGCCCGGCAACGACAACGCCAATGGCGACGGCAACGACCCCGGCATCGCGGGAGGCGCACGATGAGGCACTTGCTCAGCACCCGCCACCTCAGCCGCGACGCCGCCATTCAGATTCTCGACATCGCCGAAGACATGGCCGCCGTCTCCACCCGTGAGGTGAAGAAGCTGCCTACTCTGCGCGGCAAGACCGTCGTGAACCTCTTCTTCGAAGACTCCACTCGCACGCGCATCTCGTTCGAGGCGGCAGCGAAGCGGTTGAGCGCCGACGTGATCAACTTCAGCGCCAAAGGCTCCAGCGTCTCGAAGGGCGAAAGCCTCAAAGACACCGCCCAGACGCTCGCCGCGATGGGCGCCGATGGCGTGGTCATCCGTCACCATGCCAGCGGAGCGCCTCAGGTACTCGCCGAGAGCAACTGGATCGATGCGCCCATCGTGAATGCGGGCGACGGCACCCACGAACATCCCACTCAGGCTCTGCTCGACGCCTTCACGATGCGCCGCCGCCTGTTTCCAGACGCCAGCCGCGGCCGCGATCTCGACGGCGTCAGCGTGGTCATCGTCGGCGACATTCTGCACTCCCGGGTAGCCCGCTCGAACCTCTGGCTGCTCGAAACCCTCGGCGCCCACGTCACCTTCGTCGCCCCCGCGACCCTGGTGCCTTTCGGCGCCGAAACGTGGCCCGCCGCCCTCTCGTACGATCTCGACCAGACGCTCGCCGCTGAGCGCCCCGACGTCGTGATGATGTTGCGCATCCAGAGCGAACGCATGAACGCCGCCTTCTTTCCGAACGCCCGCGAGTATGCGCGCGAGTGGGGCCTCGACGACGCGCGCTTCGCACGCTTGGGCCCGGATACGATTGTCATGCACCCCGGCCCGATGAACCGCGGCCTCGAGATTTCGGCCGCCGCGGCCGATTCTGCCCAGTCGACCGTGCTCGAGCAGGTCACGAACGGGGTGTCAATACGGATGGCCGTGCTCTACCTGCTGCTGTCTGGCGATCGAGAGGCCCTGCTGTGACGACAACGACACCCGCGTCGATGAACGCTGCGTCGACGAACTCCGCGTCGATGAACACTGCGTCGATGAAATACCTCATCACGGGCGCCACCCTGCCCTCGGGCGCTCGTGCCGATCTGCTGGTTCAGGATGCCCGCATCACCGCCGTGGGCACGAACCTCGACGCCGGCAGCGGCATCACGCGTATCGACGCCGACGGTCTGGTCGCCCTCCCCGGCCTCGTCGACCTCCACACCCACCTGCGCGAGCCCGGATTCGAACAGAGCGAGACGGTACTCACCGGCAGCCGTGCCGCTGCCGCCGGCGGGTTCACGAGCGTCTTCGCGATGGCCAATACGCTGCCCGTCTCCGACACCGCCGGCGTGGTCGAGCAGGTTCAGGCGCTCGGCGACGCGGCGGGCTACGCCACTGTGCGCCCGATCGGGGCGGTCACCGTGGGCCTCGCCGGCGAGCGGCTCAGTGAGATCGGCGCGATGGCACACTCCCGCGCCCGGGTGCGCGTGTTCTCCGACGACGGCAAGTGTGTGCACGACTCGCTGCTGATGCGGCGGGCGCTCGAATACGTCAAGACCTTCGACGGGGTCGTCGCCCAGCACGCCCAAGATCCCCGGCTCACCGAGAACGCCCAGATGAACGAGGGCGCGCTGAGTAGCGAACTGGGGCTGAAAGGCTGGCCGGCGGTGGCCGAAGAGTCGATCATCGCCCGCGATGTGCTGCTCGCGGAGCACGTGGGTGCACGTCTGCACATCTGTCATGTCTCGACCGCGGGCTCGGTCGAGGTCATCCGCTGGGCGAAGTCGCGCGGCATCGCGGTGACCGCCGAGGCGACGCCGCACCACTTGCTGCTCACCGAAGACCTCATCCGCAGCTATGACGCGCGCTACAAGGTGAACCCACCGCTGCGCCGCGACGAAGACGTAAAAGCCCTCCGAGAGGGCCTCGCCGATGGCACCATCGACATCATCGCCACCGACCATGCCCCCCACCCGAAAGAGTCGAAAGAGGCCGAGTGGGATGCCGCGAGCTTCGGCATGGTCGGCCTCGAATCCGCGCTGTCGGTTGCGCAGACCGCGCTGATCGACACCGGGCTGCTCACCTGGGCCGACCTGGCCCGGGTGCTCTCGCAGACCCCCGCCGCGATCGGACGGCTGGCCGACCACTCCCACGATTTCGAGGTGGGCGCGCCCGCGAACTTCACGCTGGTCGACCCCTCGAACTCCAGTACGTTCGACCTCGGCCGGCTCGCCGGCAAGAGCACGAACTCGCCGTACCTCGGGCGAACCCTCTCCGGCCGGGTGGAATACACGTTCCACCACGGCTACCCGACCGTTCGCGCTACCGAGGTAGCGCCGAGCGAAGAGGTTGCGGCGTCAGCCGCAGCATGGAAAGCAGGAAACTGACATGGACCCGAATCAGATCGTTCCCGCCATCATCGTTCTGGCGATTCTCGTCGTCATCTATATCGGCATGGCTCTCGCTTGGCGCGCCCGTAAGCGCCGTCAGTCCGCATTCACCCTCAACACCGTGACGCCGGCCGATACGGGCGAGCTGCTGCTCGAGGTGCCGATGCTCTACGTTGCAACGACTCCCGCGAACAAGCCGCTCGAGCGACTCGCGCTGCCGGGCCTCGCCTTCCGCGGCCGTGGCACGTTCATCGTCTGGCAGAAGGGCGTCACCATCTCGGTGAATGGCGAGCCCGATGTCTACGTGCCGCTCGCCGACATCCGGTCCGTCGGCACATCGACGTTCACCATCGATCGTGTGGTCGAAAGCGGTGGGCTCACTCGCCTCGACTGGACCAGCGCGCTCGTCGGCACCGAGAAGGCCCGCTTGTCGGCCGCGACCGTCGGTGCGACCCGGCGCGAGAAGAAGGCCGCGATCGCCGAAGCGGTGCAGACCGCCCACGACACCACCGAGGCCCTCGCCGCGGCCACGGCCGCCAGTGCCGGGGTCGATTCGGCGCACGCCGGTGCCGACCACGGCGATGGTGCTCGCGCCGCTGCAGACATCAGCCCGGGCATCCACCGCACCGCCGAAGTCGAGTCGTACCTGCGCATTCTCGATACGACCGACAGCCTGCGCGTGCTCAGCACCGTTCAATCCCTCATCCCCAAGCAAGAAGGGTCTCTCGCGTGATCGCTACCGAACCGGCAGTATTCGTTCTCGAAGACGGCAACCGTTATGTGGGGCGTGCCTATGGCGCCCGCGGCCGCACCTTCGGAGAAGCCGTGTTCGCGACGGGCATGACCGGCTATCAGGAGACGTTGACCGACCCGTCGTATGCCGGGCAGATCGTCATGATGACGGCCCCGCACATCGGCAACACCGGCACGAACGACGACGACATGGAGTCTTCGCGTATCTGGGTTTCGGGGTACGTGGTGCGTGACCCTTCACGCGTGGTGTCGAACTTTCGCGCCACCCGTTCGCTCGACGACGACCTCGTGCGTGATGAGGTCGTCGGCATCAGCGGCATCGACACCCGGGCCGTCACGAGGCACATCCGGTCATCCGGAGCCATGCGGGCCGGCATCTTCTCGGGGCCAGACTTCGAACTGAGCCCGGATGCCCAGCTCGAGCTGGTTCGCGCCGGCGCCGAAATGGCGGGGCTGAACCTGTCGAGCACCGTCTCGACGCCCCTGCGCTACACCGTTCCGGCCACCACCGAACGCATCGGATCGGTCGCCGTACTCGACCTCGGCGTGAAGAAGTCGACGCTCAACTACCTCGCCGAGCGCGGTTTCGACGTCGAGGTGCTGCCCGAGTCATCCACAACCGAAGAAGTGCTGGCGCTGGCGCCGAGCGCGCTGTTCTACTCGAACGGGCCCGGCGACCCCGAGGCATCCGAAGCTCATGTGCAGGTGCTGCAAGACGTGCTGCGTGCCGGGGTGCCGTACTTCGGTATCTGCTTCGGCAACCAG
>JAODBB010000186.1 GCA_025463745.1 Subtercola sp. | reverse complement strand
CTTCGTCGACCGGTCAGTTCGAGACGCAGCGCGCTCACCTGCGACTGACCCGCCGTGGTCGCCTCGTGCTTGCGGCGGTCGTGTCTCTTCCTCTCATCGCGGCCCTGGCGGCGTTCGCCGTTCTGGGGGGCACCTCGGCCATCGCCACGGGCGACAGCTCAGCCGTCACCTACAGCTATGTCACGGTTCAGCCGGGCGAGAGCTTGTGGGCTATTGCGCAGAAGCTCGACCCGAAGGCAGACCCGCGCGACGTCATCGCCGAGATCGTGGGCCTCAACCAACTGCACTCGTCTGACGTGCAGTCGGGCCAGCGCCTCGCGCTGCCGCCGGAGTATTCGAAATAGTCAGTTTCGAAACAGCCAGTTTCGACATGGTCAGTTTCGAAACAGCCAGTTTCGAAATAGCACCACGCACTACCATTGGGCGAGTGAGTTCTTTAGCCGACCTGCCCATTCGTGACGATCTGCGCGGGCTGACTCCTTACGGGGCGCCTGAGCTGAAAGTCGCCGTTCAGCTGAACGTCAACGAGAACACCCACCCGATTCCAGAGAACGTCGCACGGTCGATCATCGAGGCCGTCGCACGAGAGCTCCTCTCGGTGAACCGTTACCCCGATCGGGAGTTTCTCGCCCTGCGAGACAGCCTTGCCGGGTACCTCAATGCCAGCAACTTCGGTGCCGGACACCTCGGGGGTGGCCTGACTCGAGACAACGTGTGGGCCGCGAACGGCTCGAACGAAATTCTTCAGCAGATTCTGCAGGCCTTCGGTGGCCCGGGCCGTTCTGTTCTCGGCTTTCCGCCCACCTACTCGATGCACCCCATTATCGCCGCCGGTACCGGCACCGAATGGATCGCCGGGGTGCGCGACGCCGAATATGAGATCTCCCCGGCGACGGCTGTCGACTGGATCGAACGCACCACCCCCGATCTGGTCTTCTTCTGTTCGCCGAACAACCCCACCGGCACTGCTCTGTCGCTCGAAACGATTGCCGCCGCCTACGACGCCACTTCTGGCATCGTCGTGGTCGACGAGGCCTACGCCGAATTCGGCCATGATGGTGAGCCGACTGCTCTCTCACTCCTCGAGGGCCGCGACCGTCTGATCGTCACCCGAACGATGAGCAAGGCGTTCGCTTTCGCCGGCGCTCGTCTCGGGTACCTTGCGGCCGACCCGGCGATCAGCGATGCTCTTCGCCTCGTGCGCCTCCCGTACCACCTTTCGTCTCTCACCCAAGCGGCTGCGGTTGCCGCCCTTGCCCACGCACCCGAGATGCTGGCCATGGTCGACGACATCAAGAAGCAGCGCGATCGAATCGAAGTGACGCTGCGTGAGCTCGGTTACCACCCGTACCCGAGCGCATCCAATTTCGTCTTGTTCGGAGGCGTACCCGATGCGCACCGCATGTTCGAACAGTTGCTCGAGCGTGACATCATCATTCGGGATCTGGGTATTCCTGGCCATTTGCGTGTCAGTGCGGGCACCGAAGCCGAGACCACGGCGTTCCTGCGGGCGATGAGCGAACTCACCGAGTAATTGCCGTCGGGTGCCTTCGCGGGCTGTGCTTACGCCGGCGTCTGTCTGCGAGGTGCGGCCCGGTAGACTTTTCGGCATGTCGACCGAACCCCGCACCGCCAGCTTGCAGCGTGAAACCAGCGAGTCGAGCATCACGCTCTCGCTGAACCTCGACGGCACGGGCGTCTCGCACATCAACACCTCGGTTCCGTTCTACAACCACCTGCTCACCGCCTTCGCCAAGCACTCGCTGACCGATCTGACGGTCACGGCATCGGGCGACACCGATATCGATGTGCACCACACCGTCGAAGACACAGCCATCGTTCTCGGCCAAGCCATTCGGCAGGCCCTGGGAGACAAGAGCGGTATCTCGCGCTTCGGAGACGCTCTTGTTCCGCTCGACGAGGCGCTTGTGCAGGCTGTCGTCGACATTTCGGGGCGTCCGTTTCTTGTGCACACCGGCGAGCCGGCGGGGTTCGAATACCACCTCATCGGCGGCCACTTCACCGGTTCGATGGTGCGCCACGTCTTTGAGGCGATCACCTTCAACGCCGGCCTGACGGTACACGTCACCGTGCTGGGCGGGCGTGACCCGCACCACATCGCCGAGGCGGAGTTCAAGGCCTTCGCGCGGGCATTCCGGTTCGCCAAGCAGCTCGACCCGAGTGTTTCGGGCATCCCGTCTACGAAGGGCGCGTTGTGAGTTCGCCTCGAGTGGTGGTGCTCGACTACGGCAGCGGAAATGTGCATTCAGCGGTCAAGGCTCTCGAAAAGCTCGGCGCCACCGTTGAATTGACGGCCGATCGAACGGCCGTCGCCGAAGCCGACGGTCTGCTGGTTCCCGGTGTCGGCGCGTTCAGCGCTGTGATGGCTGCGCTGGAGTCTGTGCGCGGCGGCGAACTCATCGACAAGCGCCTGGCCGGTGGCCGCCCGGTTCTGGGTATCTGCGTCGGCATGCAGGTTCTGTTCGCGCGCGGCATCGAGCGTGGAGTCGACACCGAAGGGCTCGGCGAATGGCCCGGCACGGTCGAAGAGCTGAAAGCGGATGTTCTGCCGCACATGGGCTGGAATACCGTGTCTGCGCCAGAACAATCGAAGCTATTCGAAGGCATCGGTGACGAGCGCTTCTACTTTGTGCACTCGTACGCCGCCCAGACCTGGCAACTCGAGGTGCAGCCTCCGCTTCCCGCAGCAGCCCTAACCTGGGCCGAGCATGGCGGCCCCTTCATCGCGGCGGTCGAGAACGGGCCGCTCACGGCAACGCAGTTCCACCCCGAGAAGTCGGGCGATGCTGGAATGCAGCTGCTCTCGAACTGGCTCCATACCCTTTAGGTCTTCGTTCCGCCACCCCCACACCCCTGCCTACGATCCGTTCTTGCGGATGTCGATTCTGAAGGATTCTCTCGCGTCATGACCGAAACCCCCGCGCTCGTTCTGCTGCCCGCTGTTGATATCGCCGACGGTCAAGCCGTACGGCTCACGCAAGGGCAGGCGGGCACCGAGACGCATCACGGCGACCCGGCCGACGCCGCCGCGGATTGGGTGGCGCAAGGCGCGGAGTGGATTCATCTCGTCGACCTCGACGCCGCCTTCGGGCGCGGCAACAACGTCGACGTCATCAAGCGTGTGATCGCCCAAGCGGAGGGCATCAAGATCGAACTCTCGGGTGGCATTCGCGACGACGCCTCGCTCGAAAAGGCGTTGGAGAGCGGGGCCACGCGCATCAATCTCGGCACGGCCGCCCTCGAGAACCCCGAGTGGGCGGCTCAGGCCATTGCGCGTTTTGGCGACGCCATCGCGGTCGGGCTGGATGTTCGGGGGACCACACTCGCCGCTCGCGGCTGGACCGAAGACGGCGGTGACCTCTGGGAGGTTCTCGCGCGCCTCGAAGACGCCGGCTGTGCCCGTTACGTCGTCACCGACGTCACCAAAGACGGCACGCTGAAGGGCCCGAACGTCGAGCTGCTGAAACAGGTCATGCACCGCACCAGCAAGCCGGTGGTTGCCTCGGGAGGCATCTCGAGTCTCGACGACCTCATCGAATTACGTTCGCTGGTGTCCGCCGGGCTCGAAGGCGCCATCGTCGGCCGGGCTCTCTACGCGGGCGCGTTCACGCTCGTCGAGGCGCTCGTGGTCGCGTCGAACTGAATCGAGCGGAATAGTGGCCCACGAGCATCGTGAACCCGCCGACTCGGCCGGGCAGCCGTTCGCCGGGCGGCACTTCGACGCGAGCAGGAGCGCCTTCGAAGGCGACGACGGCGGTGCTCCCGAAAAGCTGATCGAGGCTCTTCGCCGCTTCGGGGCAGGCGAAGCCGACCAGCGCGATGTGATCGATGCGGTTCGGGATGCCCGGCTGCTCGTTCCGCTGGTGGCTCACGCCGGAGACACTGCGGTCGACGCTCACGGCCGCACCATCGACAAGACGCAGGAGCTCTCGCTCGTCACGGTCACGGCGCCAGACGGCCGAACGGCGATGCCGGTCTTCACCTCGACAGAGGCCATGGCGGCCTGGAACCCGAAGGCGCGCCCGATTCCCACTGCGGCTCGCCGGGTCGCATTGGCGGCGGCCGCAGAGAACACCGGCCTGCTCATTCTCGACCCGACGTCGCCGACGGAATTCGTCATTCGACGCCCGGGGGTGTGGGCGATCGCGCAGGCGTCTGCATGGGAGCCACCCATCGGAGACCCGGCTGTGCTGGCGGCGTTCGTCGATTCTGCCGCTGCCGAGTCGGTGATCACCTCGGTCGCGCTGGAATGCGGCGACCCGTCGAGCAGGCTCACCGGGTCAGAAGTCGTCGTTCGCCTGCAACTCGCGCCCGGACTCGACCAGGTCGCTGTGACGACGCTGCTCGCGCGGCTTCACGAGCGCTGGTCACAGAGCGAGGTGATCGCCACGCGCGTCGATTCTCTGGCGATCAAGCTCGTGTCGGCGCCGAGCCTCGCGTAGTCCGGCCTTGCCCGAACGCGCCTCAGTTGACGGGCCCCGTTAGCTTCTCGCCCGGCCCCTGGCCGATCGGGTCGGGGTAGGGTGATGCCTCACGAAAAGCAAGCTGCAGTGAACGCAGCCCGTCACGAAGACTGCGAGCGTGCATGTCGCCGATCTCGGGCGCACCTGCGGTGACGAGGCCGGCGAGGGCGATGATGAGCTTGCGGGCTTCGTCGAGGTCGAGCTGGTTCTCGGGGTCATCCGCGAGGCCCACCTTGACGGCGGCGGCGCTCATCAGGTGAACGGCGGTCGTGGTGATGACTTCAACAGCCTGTACATCGGCGATATCGCGGGCTGCGTCGGCTGTGCCGGCTTCAGAAAAAGCATCGGTCATGGGGGGAGGTGCATCCGTTCTTACATAAGGCCTCAGTCTCTGATAGACTTTTAGGCGGCTCTGGCGCTGTAAGGCGTCAGATCGAAAGTGGAGATTCTCCCACCCGCGCTTGACCGCTTGGCTCAACAGCCTCAAGGTTACCGGGTAGTGCCGCACTGTGTTTATGGTTTTGTTCGGGCAAGCCCGAATAAAACGAATGAATATTCGCAGCAGTTTGGTGCGTGCATCTCAGGCAGATTGTTGAGATCTGGCTGTGTGCGGTGAAGTTCAATTTCGTGAGTCTTGGTTCATACCAAATGGCTCGGCCGAACATCCACCGCAGCAAAAGGAGCAACGCATCAGCGATCCCCGTACAAACGACCGTATACGAGTACCCGAGGTTCGCCTCGTGGGTCCGGCCGGTGAGCAGGTTGGCGTCGTGAGCATCGATGTCGCCCTCAAACTCGCACAAGAGGCAGACCTTGACCTGGTTGAGGTGGCGCCGAACTCGAAGCCGCCCGTCGCCAAGATCATGGACTACGGAAAGTTCAAGTACGAAGCCGCGCAGAAGGCCAAAGAGGCCCGGCGCAACCAGGCGAACACGATTCTCAAAGAGGTTCGGTTTCGCCTGAAGATCGATGTGCACGACTACGAGACCAAGCGCAAGCGCGCCGAAGGCTTTCTCAAGGCTGGTGACAAGGTCAAAGCCATGATCTTGTTCCGTGGCCGTGAGCAGTCACGCCCCGACCAGGGTGTGTGCCTTCTCCAAAGATTTGCCGAAGATGTTTCTGAGTTCGGTTCTGTCGAATCGAGCCCCACTATCGACGGTCGCAACATGGTCATGGTCATCGGCCCTCTGAAGAACAAAGCAGAGGCCAAGGCCGAGGCCAACGCTCACCGCGCCGCCACGAAGCCGCCTCGGGAGGCCCCCGCCGCCCCTGCGGCCGAGGCAGCACCGGTCGCGCCTGCCGCAACAGCGGCGACAACGGCACCAGCCGAATAACTTAGCGCCAGCTAAAACAACTGAATCACCCAACGAGGAGAGAACTATGCCCAAGCAGAAGACCCATTCCGGGGCCAAGTAG
>JAODBB010000174.1 GCA_025463745.1 Subtercola sp. | reverse complement strand
ATCTTCTGGCCGAAGAGCCGGCGGCGGCGCTGGGGCGGGTGGATCGTGCGGCGGGTTGCCGCGGCGGGTACGTTGTGCTGCGCACCGCCGCGCTCGGCTGCGGTCGCGGCGGTGCCGCGCTCGGCTGCGGCCGCGGCGGTGTCGTGTGCGTCGGTGTCGTGTGCGGCGGTTCCGTGTGCGGCGGGCGCGTCGGCACCGTGTAGAGCGGCGGCGGCTTGAGCGCTGCTGCCGTGCTTGGCAGTGGTGCCGTCATGGGCGGCGGAGTGTCGTTCGGGCTGGTTGGGTGTTTCGCGGTGCATAGGTTCCTCAAACTTGGCCGACCTGTGCGCGCAAGGGTCGCGCATATGCACAAACTCAGCGTTCCGTTCGGGGAGAATGCCAGCAGTGCTGGCGCCGGCAAGTCACGCGCCAACGTACCCGCGGAGGGCGGGAGAACGTACGCGCGAACGCAGAGGGTGACGGTCGGTGTCGAAAGCTCGGCGCGAACTCAGCGCCGGCGTGCCCGCCCGGGGCCTCACTGGGCGCCACAGGCGAAGCAACAATCCTAACCCCGGTATTCTGGGCGAACCCCCCGGTGAGCCTGGCAATCTCATCCATGCGCGCACCCGTCGACAACTGACGCCCATCCATACGCATCCGTCGAACCTCTGACGCCGATCGACGCTCACCCGTCGCGTCCGACGCCCATCCACGCTCACACGCCTGCAGGCCCGACGCCATCCATGCGTCGCTGGCGTCGAGGTCTGACGGCGCGCCGCAAACCTCAGGTGTCTTTGCGCGCCCGGCTCGGCTGCACGCGCGGCGGCTCGCCCGGCATCTTGGGATAGTCGGGCGGAAAGGGCAGCTCCCCGAGCCCTGCCGCGAGATCCCGTTCCCACCACGCGAGCAGCGCGTCGATGGTGCCCGGATGCTCGTTCATCTCAGCCCACGGATCACCGACAGTCTTCAACCGCTCAGGCACCGTGTGAATCGTGAACACGGTCGGGTCGGCGTTCTCGAGCTCATCCCACTCGAGCGGCGTCGACACCGGCGCGTGAGCCAAGGCCCGCGGGCTGTATGCCCCCGCCATCGTGCGATCACGGTTCGCCTGGTTGAAGTCGACGAAGATGCGCTCGCCCCGCTCTTCTTTCCACCATGCCGTGGTGACCTTCTCGGGCATCCGCCGCTCGAGTTCGCGGGCGGCCGCGATCACGGCGTGCCGAACATCCAGAAATTCTCGTGTCGGTTCGATCGGCGCGAACACGTGCAGCCCGCGGTTGCCCGAGGTCTTGATGAACGCATCGAGCCCCACCTCTGCCAGCACCTTCCGCAACTCCAGCGCCGCCGGAATGGCGTCGTCGAAGTCGGTTCCGGGCTGCGGGTCGAGGTCGATACGCAGCTGATCGGGGTTGTCGGAGTTCTCGGCGCGCGACGGCCACGGGTGGAACACCACGGTGTTCATCTGCACGGCCCATACCGCAGCGGCCGGTTCGTCGATGACGAGTTGCGGATGCGAGCGGGCGCTCGGGTAGATCACGGGAACCGAGCGCACATACTCCGGTGCACCGCGCGGCGGGTTCTTCGAAAAGAACTGCTCCCCGTCGATGCCCTCGGGAAAGCGTTGCAACGACAGCGGACGATCGCCGTTCGCCGCCACGAACGCCTCCCCCACCGCGATGATGTAGTTCGCCAGGTCGAGCTTCGTGATGCCCGACTCGGCCCAGAGCACCCGGCCCGGGCTCGAAAGCCGAACATCGCGCGGGCCGTTCGGCCCCTCTACCGTGAGAATGACTGCTTCGCTTGCCATGCCTCGACCCTACTCCGCACCACATCGGTCGGAGCAGAGCCCACGTGTCTGCACTATGGCCGGTGCGTCGGCTGTGTTCCGACGAAAGTGGAGTGGCGTCGCGAAGCTGCCGTTTGCGGGGGCATCCTGTCGCGCCGCGGCGCGTGTGCGTCGCAGCGGCGCGGCCTCGCGTTGCCGGGGCTCAGTGTGTGCACGGCGCGAGGGGCGGGCGGGCGGCGGGCGGCCGGGCGGCGGCGCGAGGCGGCTCTAGAGCGTGCGCTGATCGCGCCGCAGCGGGTGGTCGTCGGGAATCTGCACCAGCACGATCGGCACGCCGTCGGGGTCTTCGATCCACGCCTCGACGAGCCCCCACGGCTCGACCTGCGGGCCGCGGATGATCGGCAGCCCCTCGAGCGTCAGCCGCGCCACCTCGTCAGCGGTGTCACGAACCTGCAACCACAGAGCAAGGCCGGAACGGGCATCCGTATCGCCCCGCCCCGAAACCTCGAGCAGCCCGCTGCCGATGAAGAACACCAGCCCGTGGTACTCGCCGCTGCCGAACTCGCGGGCAACGCCGAGCCCGAGCGTGTCGCGGTAGAACGCGTGGCTGCGTTCGAGGTTCGAGGGTCTGATCAGAATCCGGCTGCTGAGTACATCCATGCCTCTGATTCTGGCCTACCCCGGGGCTCACGCACGAGCAGGGCGACGGCGCGCGAGCAGCGCCGACACCAGCACGACGGCCACGACTGCCGCGGCGATGAGGCCGGGGGCCACGAGTGCGCTAACGTACGGCGAGACGAATAGTACCGCCACGGGAAGCAGGATGCCGAGGGCCGCCCACGGCAGCACCTCACGCAACGGGGTTCCGTACCGGAGAACCGCGACGCAGTTCGTGAAGTAGAAAAGCGCTACACCGACGCAGAGGCAGAGGGCCGCCCCGAACGCCAGCGGCTCACCAGGATCGTCGACGGCCGTGGCGAGGCCGGCTGCGAACATCGTGACGCTGACCACGATCAGGTACGGCAGAAACATCACGGTATCGAGCAGTCCGGCGACGCTGTGCCGCTCGGTGAGCCGCTCGAGGCCACGCTCGATCACGTCGCCGCCCGAAACGAAGAAGCCCCACGCGATAAAGCAGACGGCGATGAATCCCACAAGGGCCGCAAGGGCCGAGCCGAGAGACCAGTGCGTGCTGAGAGCTGTCACGAGGCTCAGTACAGATTCGCCCATGAGGATGATCATGAAGAGCCCGAGTCGCTCGCTGGCGTGAGCTACGTCGACCCTGAGCATCCGGAACACCGTGTCGCTGCCGACGCGCAGCAGCAGCACCTCGATCAGTATCGCGATGCCCCAGAGCACGAAGTTCAGCGGTGTGGGCACGAAGACCGAGACGAGCCAGGGCACAGCGGTCGCCCCGTTGTACACAAAGGTTCGCGCGAGGGGGCGCCGCCGAACGCGCGCCCGATAGACCCACAAGACCAGCAGAATCAGCCGCAACGCGACATTGGCGAGCGCGAAAGCCCAGACCCGGTCGGCCGTTTCGGTGAGGGATGCCGCCATCAGGCCGATCGTCGCCATGGCACCGAGCAGGGCAACACCGATGAGTCGCGGCGGCAGTTGTGGCAGCACGTTGACGCACACCATGATGTTGCTCCACGCCCACCAGGCCGGAATCGAGAAGGCAATGAACGTGGCGAACTCGGCCGGGCCGGGTGCGCCGTGCAGGCCGTGCGCGAGCTGGGTGATGAAGGCGACCATCGCGAGGTCGAAGAACAGTTCGATCCAGTCGACCCGGCGGCCCGGGCCCTGCTGCTCGGCGGGGGCGGCCTGCGGTGCAGACTCCGTCATGATCGGCCTCCCGCTCGTCTCACCTGGCCAGACTCAGCTCGACCGGCGAGACTCAGCGTAGCGAGTGCCTACGGTGAGGCGAGGGCATGCGCACCTCGTCAGAGGGCGGGCGCGTTCCACTGCACGATGACGGGCTGACCGTGCTCGTAACCGAGCGCGCTGATCGTCGAAGTCGACAGCGTGAGAATCTGGCCGGCCGACGACGGCAGTTCGACCCATGCCACCGCGAGCGCCCGAAAGATATGGGCGTGCGCCACCAGCAGCACGTCGTTGCCGGCCAGCACGTCTGCCCGCACGCGCGACAACACGACGAGTGCACGACGCTGCACGTCTTGGCTCGTCTCCCCCGGCGTGACTCCGGCCGGAACGCCGTCGGTCCACAGGTTCCAGGGGCCACGCTCGGCCACGATCTCGGGTGTCGTCTTGCCTTCGTAGGCGCCGTAATCCCACTCGGCGAGTTTCGGCTCGATGCTCGCCTCAGCCCCGTAGCCGATGAGTTCGGCGGTGCGCTGAGCCCGGATGCGCGGGCTGACCAGCACCTGGCTGAAGGTACGCCCGGCCAGCGCCACGCCGACGGCCCGCGCCTGCTCTTCGCCGTGCGCTGTCAGGGGAATGTCGGTGGTTCCGGTGTGCTGGCCGGTCAGGCTCCATTCCGTCTCGCCGTGGCGAACCAGGATGATCTCGCCGGGCTTCTTCGGGGCTGAATCTGTGACCACGTGCGGCACACCTTTCGTCTGCTTCACGCTACCGCAGGTATCGGTGCCCTTTCGCGCGACGGCTCGCGGCGCTAGTTCGCCCAGAACCCGCGGCCGAACCAGTTGCCGCCGCGCCGGCCGCCCGTACCGCCGTCGCCCCACGCGCCGCCCGACCCACCGTCGCTCGACGACGGGTCACGTGACCCCAAATACGAATCGACCACCGCCACACCCAGATCGTCGAGCTCGGGCGCCACGACCTTGCCGTCGACCCGTTTCGCCAGCGAGTCGATGAAGCGGGCGAGCCCCGGGTCGTCTCCGAGCCGGAAGATCGTGATCTGCGCGCCCAGCCGCATCGAGTTGTCGAGCTCACGCACACTGTGCGCGATGGTCTGCGGATGCGGCGGGTAGGAGAAGAAGACCTGGCCGTCTGCCTCGAGATGCGACGTGGGTTCGCCGTCGGTCACGATCAGCAGCACGGGCTGCGCGTTGGGGTGTTTGCGAAAGTGCCGGTTGGCCAAGAGCAGGGCGTGGTGGAGGTTTGTCCCCTTGTCCCACATGGCGTCGAGGGCTGTGAGTTGCTCGATGTCCATCACTTCAGCCTGACGTCCGAACCCGATGAGCTGAAGGTGATCGCCACGGAATCTCGACGTGATCAACGTGTGCAGGGCTAGCGCGGTGCGCTTCATGGGCACCCACCGGCCATCCATCGCCATGGAGAACGACGTGTCGACGAGAAGGGCGACGGCCGCCTGGGTACGTGCCTCGGTCTCGCCGACTTCGACGTCGTCGATGGTGATGAGCCGAGCATCGCGACCCCCGCGACCTCCGCCGCCGACCCCGCCCCCGCCGAGCCGGCGCTGAACGCCGTTGAGCACCGTTCGCGGAATGTCCCACGGCTCCGTGTCGCCGAACTCCCATGGCCGGGTCGCTCCCGACTGCTCCCCCGCGGAACCGGCCTTGCGGGTGTCGCGCTGGCCTTGCCGCCCCGACATGCGTGTCGCGACATCGCGCAACAGGGCCTTGCCGAGCTGACGCATGGCCTTCGGGGTGAGCCGCAGCTGCCCCGAAGAGTCTTTCCGCAGGGTGCCGCTGTTGCGCAGGGCTTTCTCGAGTTCGCGGAGGGTACGGGCATCCACCGCGGCCTGATCGCCCAACTGGCGGGCGACTTTGTCGAGGTCGACGTCATCCATGCGGGCGCCGCCGTACGACTGGGCGAGCTGTTCAGAAAGATCGTCGAGATCGGCCAGGTCTTGCAGCACGCCGGTGCCGTCGCCGAGCCCCAAGCCCTGCTCGCCGTCGAAACGCTCCGATCCGCCCCAGTTCTCGCCGGGGCGAGCGGCCTGCAGGTTCGCGTCGAGCTGCGCGAGCTGCTGCATGAGCTCGGGCGAGCCGAACGCTTGGGCCGAGAGCTTCATCAGCTCGTCGCGCTGCTCGGGGGTCATCGAGTTGAGCATGCGCTGCGCCGCCGCCGCACGCTTGGCGAGCGAGTCGAGCAGTTCATCGATGTTCTCGGGATGCTCGGGAAACTGATCCCCGTGCTTATTCATGAACTCGTCGAAGTCTTCTTGCGTGTCTTCGCCGCGCTGATGCTTTTCGAGCAATTCGTTGAGATCTTTCAGCATCTCGTTGATCGCGGCCTTGTCTTCGTCGGTCGCATTCTCGAGCGCCTGCTTCATGCCGGCGAAGCGCTGATCGAGCATCTCGCGCCCGAGCAGGTCTTTGATCTTCTCGTAGTCTTCGCGGGCTTGCCGCGACTGCCAGTCGTAGTCGCTCAGGTCGCTCACCGCGGCCGCGGGGGAATTGGGCAGTGTCTCGAGGCGCATCTCGGCGAAGGTGCGGTCGGCGTCATCCATGTCGACGTCGCGCGCCAGCTGCTTTCGCTCTTCGAGCACGGCGCGGTCGAGCAGCTCTTTGATCTGCTGCATCGTGCCGTCGAGGTTGTGCTTCTGCAGAAGGTCGCGGCGCCGTTCGGCGACGCGCCTCGCCAAGTCGTCGAGGCCGGTCTGGTCGCGGCCGCCGCGACGCAGATACTCCTGCATCGCGCGCTCGGGCGACGTGCCGTCCATCACGCTCTCGCCGATCGCGTCGAGCGCGGCGGCGATGTCGACGGGCGCGGCGAGCGGATCGCCACCCTCGTAGCGGCGAAAGCGCGTGCGCCGGTTCTCAGCCATAAACGGTCTCGATACCATCGGTGTCTTTGCCGACCCTGCGCGCCAGGTACAGGCCCTCGAGCGCGAGCTCCATGGCGGCGGCGCGTTCGCCTTCGTTCGTTGCGCCGAGCCGCACGAAAACGTCGTCGTACAGTTCGGATTCGCCGATGAGAGGGAGGCCGGCGAGAACGTCGTGCGCGGTCGTCCGCTCGCCCGTGGTCACCATGGCACCGTCTTCGATGGCGTCGACCAGCGGCCCGAAATCGAGATCGCGAAAGTGTTCGCGCACGGTGTCGGCGGTGGCGACCCGCAGCAGATGGGTGAGCACTTCTGTTTCGCGCCCCTCTTCGCCGCTCTCGAATTCGATCTTTCCGCCGAGCACATCGACAGCGGTTTCGAGGTCGACAACACGCGCGACGGCTTCGTCTTCACCCGTGACGGCTGCACGATGCAGGGCGGCGGCGGCGATCGTCTCGGCGCCCGCGATGGCGAACCGGGCGCTCACACCGCTGCGCTGGTCGACCGACGAGGATGCCCGCAGATTTCTCGTGAAGCGGGCCAGTATCTCTACCAGATGGTCGGGCACATCGGCCACGAGGTCGGCCTCCTGACGGATGACGCGAACCTCGGCCTCGAGCTCGGTCGGGTAGTGCGTGCGAATCTCGGCGCCGAACCGGTCTTTCAGCGGCGTGATGATGCGGCCGCGGTTCGTATAGTCTTCGGGGTTCGCGCTGGCGACGACGAGCACGTCGAGCGGCAGCCGCAGCACGTAACCGCGAATCTGGATGTCGCGCTCCTCCATCACGTTCAGCATCGCCACCTGGATGCGCTCGGCGAGGTCGGGCAGTTCGTTGATGGCCACGATGCCGCGGTGGCTGCGGGGAATCAGCCCGAAGTGAATGGTTTCGGGGTCGCCCAGCGAGCGGCCGTCGGCCACCTTCATGGGGTCGACATCGCCGATCAGGTCGGCGACCGATGTGTCGGGGGTAGCGAGTTTCTCGACGTAGCGTTCATCGCGATGCCGCCAGACAATCGGCAGGGCGTCACCGAGTTCGGCAGCGCGACGCTTCGATTCGTGCGTGATGGGGTCATATGGATGCTCGCCGAGATCGGCGCCGTCGATGACCGGCGTCCACTCGTCGAGCAGGCCGCCGATCGTGCGCAGCAGACGTGTCTTGCCCTGCCCGCGCTCGCCGAGAAGCACGATATCGTGGCCGGCGAGCAAGGCTCGCTCGAGCTGGGGGATGACCGTGGATTCGAACCCGTGGAGGCCCGGCCAGGGGTCTTCACCCGCCCTCAGCTTCTGCAACAGATTCTCGCGAATCTCGTGCCGCAGGTGCTTCTGCTCATGGCCGGAGGCACGGAGCTCTCCGACGGTATGGATGTTGGGAGCCTCGGTCGCCGAGTTAGTCACGCCTTAAGGCTAAACCCGCAGAGGGCCTCGTCGGCGGTCTGGGCCGATTCTGTGGAAAAACTCTGGGAGAGCATCCAGCCGCCGGTCACCTACCCGAAACGTGCCATCAGTAGTGATTTATGCTCGACGTGAGATTTCGGGTGTATCGATAGGAAACGGGCGAGACGCGCGATTGAGCACCGTCGAACGACTACTCGCCGGTTCCAACCACAGCCTCATTGCGATCCCAACGACGCGCGCGAGTGCGGCCGAAATCGCCAGTCACATCCGAGAGGCCGTCAAGAACAAGAGACCCGATCAAGCCGCCCGCAGTTTCATCCAGCTCAACGACAATCTCGCCGCAGAGCATAACGAAGGTCGATATGGGCTGGGTCTGAGTGAACCAGCAACCACCGGCATCAAACATTGGGATGCTGCGCTCGCGGGTCTCGTCGCATTCCGTCTGCGCGAGGAAGGATTCCCGGCTCCATCGTGGACGACCCAGCCCTCCAGGCACCTGAAGAAGTCTTGGACCTTCACGGCCGGAACGTATCTCACGCCCGTAGATCGCGAATCGGTGCCCGACGACTTTCTGGAGCGGGGCATCCTCATCGATTCCGACACCCTGAAGAGCGTCTGATGGCGGCCATACAACTGGGCCGCGACGATCTGATTGCCAGGCTTCGCGAGCTCGTGGTGCGGCTGCAGCGATCTGGCGACACCGCGAGCATCCGCATCGTCGGTGGTGCAGCGCTGCGTATTTCAGTGCAGCCCTACTACTCGCAGGCGATACCGTCACCATCGCGATCAAGCTTCGAACTGTAACCAGGGTCGCCGCGGTAGAGCGGTGTCACTCCGGCGGCACGGGCTTCGGTGCAGTTCTTGTAGCTGACCGAAGGGCCCGGGTCAACCGCTGCCGGCGGATCCGGCTGCGGCGCGGCGGGCTCAGGGACAACCGGCGCAGGCGCAGCTGGAGCGACCTGTTGGGGCTCAGGGGCAGCCGGAGCTTCCACGACCGGCGCGGGAACAGGAACCGTCTTCCCTACGGCAGCCGGCGTGAATGCCGATGACTCCGCCCGCTGATCAGGGCACCCGCCGAGAATCGACGAGAGGGCATCATGCTCTGCCTGAGTCACCCACAACCCGTAAGTCGCCTTCACCGAGACCTGGCGCGCCGCATACTCGCACCGGAATGCCTTGTTCGGCGGCAACCACGTCGCCGCATCCCCATCGCTTTTCGCTTCATTCGTCGCGCCGTCGACCGCGTACAGATTCAGAGGGTCGTTAGCGAGACTGACACGTTGCGCGCTGGTGAGCTGCTGAGCGCCTTTCTGCCAAGCGTCAGACAACGCCACGACGTGGTCGATCTGCACCGCCGTCGAGGTGGATTCACCACGAACGAAGGCGATGCTCTTACCGGTGTACGGGTCGGAGAGCGACCCCGCCAGAACCTTGCATGACCCCGACTTCGTGATGGCAGAGAGGTCACGGGCGAGAATGTCGTTTCTCGTGTCACAGCCGTTTCGGTCAACATCAAGCCACGCCACGCCGAAGTCGGCCACCCTGTCATAGCCGGTCTTCGGAGCACGCCCCTTCACAGCAAGGGTTGCGAGAATCTCACTCGCTGTGCCCGAAGTGACGCTGGCGTCGGCCGCAACCACGCTGGCCAGTTCGCTGGCCTGCGTCACAGCAGCAGGGTCATTCTGCTCAGAATCGGTCGTCGCGGTCGGGGTCGGCGTGATCGTGGGGGCGTCAGCTGTCGTTGCGGGCTCGAGCGCTACTCCGTTGACAGAACTGGGCCGCTGAGGATGCCCGGCAGCAGAAATGCCGCCGCCGACCCCTGTGACGATGAGCGCCGCGACGATGACGCCCGCCCCGAACGCGCGTGACGCCGGGAGGCGCGCCCAGCTTCGCCGCCTCGTGATGACCACATAGATGCCCGTGACAAGCGCAATGATCCCGAGCATCACTAAGAACGAGCCGAAACCTCCGGTAAGCGAGAGCGCGAGCACAACCACAACGATCGCACCGACGATCCACGTCGCTTTCGGAACACTGCGCTTGGCTGACAGAGCTGGCGCGTCTGGCGCAGCCAACCGCGAGTCGGTCCAGGTGAGCCCATCCCAGTACCGCAACCCGCCCGGAACCTCGCTGTCTGAATACCATCCGGCCGGTGACTTCGACGTGTCGCTCACGTGTCCCCCAAGTGCGATCACCTGAGGCTAGTAGACAGCGCACGCGAGCGAACCTCCCCCTTCAGGGGTCGAGCGAATATGGCGGTACCCCTGTCCATTAGTGGAGTAATGGACTAAGGTGGGACTGTGTTCACAGGAGACGGCCCCATCTTTCAGCAACTCGCTGTCAGGATCGCAGACGACATCGTGGCCGGCTCCTACCCCGAAGAAACCGCCGTGCCCTCGGCGACCGATTTTGCCGTGTTCCATCAAATGAACCCCGCGACCGCGAGCAAGGGCGTGAACATGCTCGTGGAGCTCGGTGTGCTCTACAAAAAGCGGGGCATCGGCATGTTCGTCGCAACCGGGGCACGGGAGGTGCTGCGAACGCAGCGGCGCGAAGAGTTTCGCAAGCAGTACATGGAGCCCCTGCTGCGAGAGGCAGCGGTTCTCGACATCACGGCCGGCGAACTGCACACGATGATCGATGAGAAAGAACAGGATGCGACATGACGAACGCAATCGACATACGCTCCATGAGCCGCACGTTCGGGCGCTCACGGGCGCTCGATGACATCACGCTGACCGTGCAGGAGGGTTCCATTTGTGGGCTGCTCGGCAGGAACGGCGCCGGCAAGACGACGATCATGTCGATTCTCGCGGGCCAAGACCGGCCCAGCTCAGGAACGGCCGAGGTCTTCGGCGCACACCCCTTCGAGAACGAGTCTGTCTAGTCGAAGATCAGCTTCGTGCGCGACAACCAGCGGTATCCCGACAGCTATCGGCTGCACCACGTGCTGAGAATCGCTCCCGAGTTCGCCCCGAACTGGAGCGCAGACGTCGCCGCAGAACTCGTCGACGGATTCCGCATCCCCGAGAAGACGCCGATCAAAAAATTCTCCAGGGGGCAACTCTCCTCCGTCGCGATCGTGCTGGGACTCGGGTCACGCGCCCCGCTCACCCTGCTCGACGAGCCCTACCTCGGCCTTGATGTGACAGCGCGAGCACTCTTTCACGACGTGCTCTTACGCGACTACACCGCACACCCCCGCACCATCGTGCTCTCGACGCACCTGATCGAAGAATCCGAAGCCCTCTTCGATCGGGTGCTCATCATTGACGGCGGCCGTGTGCGCGTCGATTGCGACAGCGACGATACCGCCCGCGTCGCTTTCTCAGTCAGTGGATCGGCGGAGTCCGTCGACATCCTTTCCGCCGGCCGCACGGTGCTTCTCTCTCACACGGTCGGGGGGCTGAAGTCAGCCACCGTCACCGGTGAACCCGATGCCGATCTGACGACCCGGGCTCGCACGCTGGGCGCCACGATCGCACCGGCATCCCTCCAAGAACTGGTCGCCGCCTTCGGGGCCGACTCCCCCGAAAAGGCCTTGGTCACGAAAGGTGCACGCGCATGAGCGTCGTCGTCTCCACCGTCAAACTCCACCTCAACCGGCGCGCGGCGACGTTCGTCGTTCCGCTGCTGATCGCCGCAACCGTCGCCGTCATCTCGGTGCTCATCGCACTCATCTTCTGGCGATCCGGCAGCCAGCCCGGCACCGCTGGGTGGATCACCGGATCACGAAGCAATCCCGGCATCGTGTACGCCCTCGGCGGGTTCCTCGGCTACTTCGGTGTGGCCGCCGTCGCGACGACATTCCCGTTTGCGCTGACTCTCGGAGCGACCAGGCGGGCGTTCGTCGCCGGCACTCTGCTCTGGGATGCGATCACCGCTGCCTACATCGCCGTCATCTTCGCCGTGCTGAATGCGATCGAAATCGCCACCAATCACTGGTTCGCCGGCTTCTACATCTTCGACGTCTACGTGCTGGGTGGAGGCGACACCGTGCGCCTGCTTCTCATCGTGTTCCTCGGCGTGCTCGCGACCCTCACCATCGGCGGAGTGTTCGCCGCAGCCTGGGTACGGTTCGGCGCACTCGGCCCACAGGTCGTCGCGGCCGCCGTCATCTTCGCTCTGGCGATCGCCCTCATCATCATCGTGCCGGAGATGGGTTCGATCGCGGCCGCATTCCAGCTCTGGTGGCTCGCCATCGCGGCCGGAATCGCGATTCTCCTCTCGGCGATCGGCACCTGGCTCCTGCTCCGCCCCGCCATGGTGCGCTAAGAAACCACCTCTGTACTTCTTGATTGCTCCGCCCGCGCCCGACCAGGTCACTGCCCGAGGGGCGTCGTGCCGATGAAATCAGCCAATTCGGTCGGGTCGCGGTGTCGGTCATGCGGTGTCGGTCATATTGACGCAGCAGATCGATGTAGAGGCGCTTGTCGAGCCGCCAGTCGTAGAGTTCCGGCGATTCGGAGCCCTGAGCCGCCACGAACACGATGTCGGCCAAGAGCCGCGTCGTGCGGCCGTTGCCGTCGGTGAACGGGTGGATCCGAACAGTTTCGGCGTGCGTTGCGATGCCGAGCACACTCGGGCCCCAGTCCTGGCTGTGCTGCCAGCGATAACGGATAGTCTCGATCGATCCGCGGAGCTCGACGGCAATCTGCTCGGGAGCGACGCCTATGTTCAGCTCATGTTTTCGGAAGACGCCTGCCCAAGTCCAGATGTCACCGTAGAGCCGACGGTGCAGCTCTCGAACGAAATAGTCAGTTAAGACGTCGTCAAGCGCCAGATTGCCTTCTAGCACAGACGTCAACAGCACCTCGGCGACGTCGTTCTGAACAGCCTGTTCAAGGTCGTAGACCGCAGCCTTGGTGACCGGCTCACCCAGAAGCTCTCGAGCCGACGGGAGCAGCGCATCCAATTCGTCATCGGGTACAGGCGTCTCACCGTAACCGGGTGCGAACGACATCAGCCGCGCTGGCGGCGTTCGAGGAGGAACCGTTCGACACGTTCCGAGCGCACAAAACCCGCGGGGACGTTGCGCCGCTCGAGTTGCGCCGAGGCCTTGGTCGACCGTTCGACAGACCGCTTTACGGCTTCAGTGTTCGCGATTCGACGCTTCATGATCCACACCTCCGCTTTGTTGACTACGACGATCTCAGCTTACCGCGCGGCACAGTTCCCGAGAATTAGTCGGTCTATTCTGGCAACTCCTCAAGGGAAGTCGGTGCAGCGGGATCCCTTCGGCGGTCACGGCTTGACGTACCGCCGCATGACGGGGCGTGGGCCGTCGGGCCCGAACCAGTCGACCTCGGCTGACGACGCCGCGAGCCAGCCCCGCCGCTCATAGAGCCTCATCGCTGCCGAGTTGTGCTCGAGCACCTCAAGAAACAACGACGATCCCGCCGATGCGGCGTGCCGCTCGACGACATCCAGAAGAGCGGCGGCCACCCCGTGGCCACGCGCAGCGGAAGAGACGACGAGCCGCGTGAGTTCCAGCGGCTCTGTGGGATTCCCGGCCACGGCCGCGTGCCCGACGACCACGCCATCGAGCTCGGCGACCCAAGCCGGGCTGCCCTTCTCGATGAGCCATGCGGCACGCACGTGCTCGCCCATCAGTGGATAGCGGTCGGTGCGATGGGATTCCGCGAGCACAGACACCAGGGCATCCAGGTCGTCGTCAGCTCTCGATCGAATGATGAGGGGCACAGAGCGACCCTATCGAATTGCCTCCCGGCACCGACGATCCACGATCTTCCGGCGAGGGCCGAGGGCTTTGACAGAGCGAGCTTGCGGAGCTATTGTCGGAAGCATGGCTCACTCAATGAATGATGAGTTTCACCAGGTGAAACTGAAGGAAGAAAAGGATGCCGGCACCACTCGCACCCTTTCGCGCGGACTGGCAGTACTTTCAGAGATTCTCGGTGCCGAGTCCCCGCCGACGCAGACCGAACTCGCGCTGAGCACAGGATTGGCGAAGGCCACCGTCTCCCGCCTGCTTTCGACTCTGGTCGAATCGGGTTTCGCGTCGCAGCAACCCGGCAGCCAGACCTATCTCGCCGGCCCGCTGGTCGCTCGCTGGCTCAGGGCGAGCCCGCTCGAAGCGTTACTTGCCGAGCAGGCCGCGCCTATTCTCGACGAACTCCGCGACCTTGCAGGAGAGACGGCGGTGCTCTGCGTGCCGGTCTGGCCCGATCGGGTGACCATCGTTCGGAGCCTGGCGAATTCACCGGTACGCGCCCAGAAGGCGATCGGCGAAAGCGGGCCGTTGAGCCGCGGATGTTCGGGGCGTGCGTTTCTCGCGTTCGCCAAGGGCGCCTACGTCGATGCAGCGCTGCAGGCGAGACCGCTGATCAAAAGCACGGCGAACTCGGTCACCGAGGTCACCGACTTCCTCGACCGGCTGAAGCAGGAGCGCGAACTGGGCTACTCGATGTCGATCGAGGGCACCTACCCCGATATGAACGGGATCGCTGTGCCGATCTTCGCTTCGGCGTCGTCGATGCCGATCGCGATCATCAACGTCAGCGGGCCGTCTGCTCGGTGGACGAGGGAAAGCATGGTGGCATTCGCTCCCGAACTCAAGCAGCGCGCAGCACTACTGAGCGCATATTTCACGTCGGAGACAATTTCATGATCAAAGCAGTAGCGGCAACAGGGCAGCTCGGCACCGGATTCAAGGCACACACGCTTGCCGCAGCGGCGGTCGGCGCCGACTTCATCGGCTGCGATGCCGGCTCGTCTGACCCGGGACCCTATTACCTCGGCTCCGGTGCGACGCAGGCGTCGGATGCCGCGGTCAGCCGTGACCTCGAACTGATCATCGCCGAGGGGCTGAAGAACGACATTCCCGTTCTGATCGGCTCCGCGGGCACGGCCGGCGCTCGCCCGCATCTCGAACGCACGGTCGAAATCGTGCGTCAACTCGCTGTGAAGAATGGCTGGCACTTCCCGCTCGGCATCGTCGACAGCGAGATCTCGGCAGAGCGCGTCATCGAGGCGCTCAACTCCGGCAAACTCTCGCCGTTGAACGGAGCTCCCGAGATCAGCGAGCAGAGCATCCGATCAGCGTCGCACATCGTGGCGATGCAAGGCCCGGAGTGCTTCATCGACGCGCTCGAGCAGGGTGCGAAAGTGGTAATCGCGGGGCGCAGCAGCGACACCTCGATCTTCGCGGCGATTCCCATGATGAACGGCATTCCCGAGGGCATGGCGTTCCACGCCGCGAAGATCCTCGAGTGTGGAGCCGCCTCGGTGGTGGAGCGCAAGTACCCCGACTCGATGGTCGCCTACCTCGAGAACGACGGATTCACGATCGAGCCGCCGAACCCAGAGATGGTCTGCACCCCGCAGAGTGTGGCTTCGCACACGTTCTACGAGACGGCTGATCCGTTCCGGCTCGTCGAGCCCAATGGCACACTCGTCACGACGGATGCCGTCTACACCGCGACCTCGGACCGCGCCGTGAAGGTGACCGGCAGCCGCTTCGAACTCACCGATGACTACACGGTGAAGCTCGAGGCCGCCTCGCTGCTCGGCTACCGCACGATCGTCATCGCCGGTGTTCGCGACCCGCTGCTGCTCGATCAGATCGACGACTTCATCACGAAGACCCGCAGTGTGATCGAGGGAAAGATCGCCGACAGCCTGGGGCTTAGCACCGATGACTACCAGTGGCGCTGGAACATCTACGGAAAGAACGGCACTCTCGGCCCGTTCGAGCCGATCAACAAGGTCGAGGGCCACGAGATCGGCTTGCTGATCGACATCGTCGCTAAGACGCAGGAACAGGCTCAGGCCATCGGCGCCGTCGCCTGGCATACCGCGCTGCATCAGCCGATTCCCGAATACAGCGGGCTCGTCAGCAACCTCGCCTTCCCGATCTCACCGCCCGCGACGAATGCGGGGCCGGTCTACGAGTTCTCCATCAACCATGTGATGCACCTCGAGCATCCCAGCGACACCTACACGCTCACCCTCGAGCAGATCTAGGAGCGATTGTCATGACGCAACTGCACGAACTCGCCCGGCTCATCCGGAGCAAGAACGCCGGCCCGTTCGAACTGACCATCGACGTGATGTTCGAAAACCGCGAAGCGTATGAGCGGGTCAGAAATTCCGGGATGCTCAGCATCGACAAAATGGCGGCGATCTACCACGTCGACCCCAGCCTCGTGACGTCGTTCGAAGCCGATGTCGCACTGGCGATCAAGATCTCGATTCCCCGGCCCATCGCATCCGGGAGCCTGAATGACACCGACATCTTCGGGGGGCAGTTTCACAGCCCCATCGTTCGCCTCGAGATTCCCTAGATCGCCCGAGACGTTCGCACGACACATCCGACAAGCCCAAGAAAGAAGGCACGCAATGGCGCGGAACGAAGCGACAGTGCACAGCACGACAACGCAAGACAGAATCGATCGCATTCGAGAACTTCTGCCCGAGATCGCACAGATCGGCGACGACAATCTCCGCACGATCGTGGAGTCGATCTGGGAGCAGGTGTGGCGCGAAAGCGACTGGCAGGAGCTCGGAGACATCCCGAAGAACCCGTCTGCACCGGCAGCGCCCCAGCGTGTGGAAAACGCGTGGACGCTGATCACTCACACCCGAGCCGTGGCACAGCTCTCGGCCACCTCGGCCGAGACGATCAAGACGTTGCACGGCATCGACTACGACCGCGATTCGCTTGTGGCGTTGGCTCTGCTGCACGACGTCAGCAAGGTCGTCGAATATGTGGGAACCAAAGACTCCATCGCGAAGGGTCACCTGGGCAAGCTCATTCAGCACGGCGTCTACAGCGCATTCTTGATGTGGCAGCACGGGCTCTCGACCGAGATGGTGCACGGCGTCATCGCGCATACCCCGTCGTCGCGCATACTGCCGCAGACGCACGAGGCGCTGATCGTGCGGTACACCGACTTTCTCGATACCGATTCGATGCTGATGGATGCCGGAGAGGAGCTGTACCTCTCATGACACTGCCCACGATCGCCAAGAAACGCGTGAACATACCAGTCGCCATTTCGCCCGGTGCACAGTATCGGCGGCTGCTCGACGATGCACGGATTCTCGTGCAACCGTCGCTGCCCGATCCGTTGTCGGCACGCATCGCCGAGGATGTGGGCATCCGGGCTCTGAGTCTCGGCGGCTACGCCATGGGCGCGAGCCGCGCCGTCACCGAGCCTCTGCTCTCACTCGAAGACGTCGCGCAGATGATGCGGCACATCCGAGCGGTCTGCTCGCTGCCGGTGATGGTCGATGCCGGCGCCGGATGGGGCGAACCGATGCACGTGATGCACACGGTTCGCACGCTCGAACTGGCGGGCGCCGCGGCGGTGCACCTCGAAGATCAGCACTACCCCAAGCGCGCCCACTACCACAAGGGCGTCGAACACGTCGTGCCGCTCGAGGAGCTGGTGCAGAAGATCCGGGCCGCCGTTGCGGCAAAGACCGATCCCGATTTTGTGATCTGTGCGCGCACGGATGCGATGCGTACCGACGGCTATGCCGAGGGCATCCGGCGCGCCGAGGCCTGCCTCGAGGCCGGTGCCGACGTGATCATGATGTTCCCGAACAACGACGCAGAGACGCAGGCCGCTCCGAAGGATCTGCCCGGTGTTCCGCTGATCTATGTGAACAGCACAGGCAACGATCAGGGCAGGGGCGTGTATCCGGCCGCGGTCTTGGAGGACTGGGGCTGGAAGGTCGTCTATGACTCGATCAGCGTCACGAATGTGATGTTCTCGGCGGTCAAGACGTTCTTGACGACGCTTCAGCAGACCGGTGATCCCGGCTTCGACCGTGCGAGCGTCATCGGAATCCGCAAGGACGTCGAACGCACGATCGGCCTGAACGAACTCTACGAACTCGAAGCGAGCACGGTCGAATTCTGACCCACCCGAACACACCCGAAGAGAAACTCAACGACGAGAAACTGGACACAACACAATGTCAATAGACCCACTGGAAGCCCCATCTGCAGAAGACCCCGGCCTTGTACTCTCACCTGCCCAACGCCGGCGTACGATCATCGCCGCATCGGCCGGCAACTTCGTCGAATGGTACGACGCCGGAATCTACGGCATCGCAGCAGTCGTCATCTCTAAGAAGCTGTTCCCGGCGAACGTCGATCCGACCGTCGCCTTGCTGAACACCTACGCCGTCTTCGCGATCTCCTATCTCCTCAGACCGCTCGGCGGTGTGATTTTCGGACACATCGCCGACAAGATCAGCCGCAAACGCGCGCTTTCGGTGACCATTCTCATCACCAGCGTCTCGACCGGTCTCATCGGCCTGATCCCCGAATACGCCACGATCGGCTGGCTGGCCCCGATCTTGCTTCTGCTCTTCCGCCTGGTGCAGTCGATGGGAACCGGCGGCGAGTACACCACAGCCGTCAGCTTCGTGTACGAGCACGGCCCGAAGGGCCACAAGGCGCAGGCGGTTGGGGCACTCACGTCGCTGACCTTCGTGGGATTTCTCGTCGGGGCACTGTTCTCGACCATCCTGACCGTTGTCATGCCTGCAGAGGCATATGCCGGTTACGGTTGGCGGATCCTCTTCCTCATCGCGATTCCGATGGGTCTCGTGGGGCTGTACCTACGGCGTCGCACCGAGGAAGGACCGGAATTCCTGGCTCTGCAGCGGGTGCGTGAGGCGACCCAGGCTCAGGTCACTCCGATCGTCGAGGCGTTCCGGTTGTACTGGCGCCGCATCCTCGTCTTCACGGGCTTCATGGGCAGCTGGGCCGTGTTCGCCACGCTGCTGACGAACTATCTGCCCACCTTCCTCAACGCGAACAAGGCGATGAACCCCACCTCGGCGAACGCGGCCAACCTGCTCGCCAGTGTGATGGTGGTTGTTCTGGTGCTGGTGTTCAGCCCCATTGCCGACCGTATCGGCCTGCGTAAGGCGATGATCATCGGCTCCCTCGCTCTGATCATCGGGATCATCCCGGGCTACGCGATCGCCGGTAACGGCGTGGTGGGCGGGTTCCTCGGAGCGGCGATCCTCGGAACCTGCAAGGGCATCCTCGCCGTGCCGGTACTGCTCGCTGTGAGTCAGATCTTCCCCGCGGGCATCCGAGTCACGGCCGGCGGGCTCTCGTACAACGTGGCCACGTCACTGCTCGGCGGCACGGCTCCGTTCGTCGCGGTCTGGCTGAACAGTCTGTCGGGAAATTCGCTGTTCTTCTCGGCCTATCTGGTGTTCTTCGCGATCGTGACCCTGATCATCACACTGATCTGCGCGAAGAGATGGGTCGCTGAATCTGAGGTGCATTCCGGTGACATCGCCAACGCGAACGACCCCGAGCCTGCCGGGCGTCAGACCGTTGCATCGGCCTGACGCCCGCGGGTAACGCCGCAATTCAGGGAAGCTTGTGCCCCGCCGCCGTGAAGAGTCGGTACCACTCCTCGCGGTCCAGCCGAACATCCGAACCCGCGGCCGACTGGGTCACTCGCTCGGGCTTGGTCGTGCCCAGCACCACCTGCATGCTGGCGGGGTGCCGGGTGATCCACGCGACCGCGATTCCCGTCGGCGTCACGCCGTGAGCAGAGGCGATCTCATCGAGCGCATCGTTCAGGGGCCCGAAGTTCTCGCGGTCGCCGATGAAGACACCATCGAAGAAGCCCTTCTGGAACGGAGACCAGGCCTGCAGAGTGATGTCATGCAACCGGCTGTAGTCGAGGATGCCGTTGTCGCGGTCGATCGACTGGTCGAGCCCCGCCATGTTCGCTGCCATCCCGGCCGCAATCAGCGGCGCATGAGTGATACTCAACTGCATCTGGTTGAAGGCCAAGGGCTGCTGCACCGAGCGCTTGAGAAGTTCTATCTGCCCCGGCGTTTCGTTCGATACGCCGAAGTTGCGAACCTTTCCTGATCCGTGCAAGGAGTCGAAGGCGGCAGCGACCTCGTCGGGCTCCATCAGCGTGTCGGGGCGGTGCAACAACAGAGTGTCGAGGTAGTCAGTGCGCAGAGCGGCCAGCGTCTTCTCGACCGAGCTGAGAATGTGCTCTTTCGAGAAGTCCCAGAACCCGTTCCTGATGCCGACCTTCGACTGGATGATCACCGACTCCCGCTCGGCCGGCGTGAAGGTCACCGCGTCGCCGAAACGCCTCTCGCATAAGTGATCGCCGCCATACACATCGGCATGATCGAAGACGTTGATGCCTGCTTCTCGTGCGGTGCCCACGAGCGCATTGATCTCCTGATCGTCGAGGGTCGAAATGCGCATCAGCCCCAAAATGACATTCGAGGCGTGCAGAGTCGTCTGCGGTGGAGTGAGGGTCTTCATGAGTCCATTCTTCTTTCTGATTTCATTTTCTGGTTAGTCAGCTGGATTCGGTGCCTGTGCACTCAGGTCTTCGGATGCCGCAATGCCCGGCCAGCACACCGCCATGATTTCGGCGGGCAATCGGTCGGTCAGTGGCTGGTGCCCATACATCAGCCGGTAGTAGATCGGCGCGAACAGCACGTCGGCTGCGGCTTCGTAATCGAGACCGAATCGAACCTCGCCTCGGCCGGCACCCCGCACCAGCAGGGCGACCACCGCCGATCGACGCGGCGCGAGCCATTCGTCGACAATGGCCAGGCCGACGCGCGAATCGCCGACAGAGGCCGCCGTCAGACCCCGGAGTAAGGCACCTGCCGGCGTGTCTCGAACGAGCGTGACGAGCCTCGCAAGGTAGTCGGTGAGCGCCTCATGAGTCGTCTCGGAGGCCGGAGACTCGAGCGTATCGCGAGTGCGTTCGAGGAGTCCCTCCAGGAGTACTGCTGCTGCCGACGGCCACCATTTGTAGACGGTTGTGCGACTGACTCCGGCACGTGCGGCGATCGCATCCACACCAGCGCCTGCGGCACCTTCGAGCGCGAGCTCTGCAGCGGCATCGAGCACGGCACGTCGAGCATTCTCGCTTCTGGGCCGCCCTCGCCGAATCTCTGGTTGCATATTACTGGACACGATGTACAGTATATGGAAACGGCATTACGAACGCAAGAAATGAGGAAGGTCATGTCTGATACATCCAACTCTGACAACACCGCCCTGCGGGTGGGGGTACTCGGCGTCGGCACGATGGGCGCAGCGATTGCGCGGTCGCTCCTGCGATCGGGATTCGGTGTCACGGTGTGGAACCGCAGCCCCGAGAAGACGAAACCACTCGTCGACGCGGGGGCCCGAGCGGCGACCGACCCGGCGGAGGCGGTTCGCGACGCCGATGTCGTGCTCACGATGGTGTTCGACATCGACGCCGTGCTCGAGGTCGCCCAGCACTTCCTGCCTGCGATGCGAGCGGATGCCATCTGGATGCAGAGCAGCACGATCGGCGCCGAGGGGATGACCACCGTTGGCACCCTGGCATCGGCTCGTCTCATCGCCGTCGTCGATGCGCCCGTGCTCGGCACGAAAGGGCCCGCGGAACACGCGGCGCTGACCGTGCTCGCGTCGGGCGATGAGGCGGCCGTGGCGGCGCTGAGACCCGTCTTCGATGCGATCGGGTCGAAAACCGTTGTCGTCGGCGACCGTTTGGGCGCAGCATCCGACCTCAAACTCGTCTGCAATACCTGGGTGGCGAGCTTGACCGCCGGAGTCGCGCAGTCGTTCGCTCTGGCCCGCGGGCTGGGAATCGACCCAACGCTGTTTCTCGACTCCATCGAAGGGTCTGCGTCAGACAGCCCGTACGCGCACATCAAGGGCACGACACTTCTCGAAGGCGCTCGTGCCCCTCAGTTCGCTCTCGAAGGAATACTGAAAGACCTCCGTCTCGCTCAGGCCGCCGTCAGCTCATCACATGCCTTCATGTATCTGGATGCACTCGAGCAGGTTTACGCGGCCGCGAGCGCTGAGGGCCACGGCGGCGAAGACATCGCCTGGGTGTACGACGCGATCGACGCCTGAAGCTTCGAGACTCCGACATGGCAACCTCTCATCCTTCCGAGGTGCGCAGCTACTTCGCGCATCCTGTGCACGGCCCTCTGCCGGCGCTGCTGCTGTTGCTCACGTTCGGCACCGGCCTCATCGATGCAATCAGCATTCTCGGCTTGGGCCGCGTGTTCATCGCGAACATGACCGGCAACATCGTCTTCATCGGCTTCGCACTGGCCGGCGCACCGGGCTACAGCCTGTGGGGGTCGCTCGTGGCCCTCGCCGGCTTTCTCGTCGGCGCATCGGCCGGCGGTGTCGTCATCTCGCGATTCGGTGGGCACCGAGGCAAGCTCCTTCGCAACGCCCTCATGGTGCAGCTGGCCCTCTTTCTCGCCGCCCTCGTGATCAGTCTCATCGGCGGCACTCCCCTGCCCATCGCTGCTCAGCTCCTGATTCTGGCTGTGGGCGCGATCGCACTCGGCATTCAGAACGCGGTCGTGCGCCATCTCGCGGTGCCCGATATGACCACGACCGTGCTCACCATGACACTCACCGGCATCGGAACCGACTTGCGCAAGCGAGATCTGGCGACGGCAACGCGGCGAGTCATCGCCGTGCTAGCAATGCTCATCGGAGCCGGAATCGGCGCCGTGCTCGTGCTGACTCTCGGGGTCAGCTCGGGGATCGTAGCGGTCACTGTACTGCTCGCCATCGCCCTGGTCGGCGCAGCGATAGCGGCGCGCGGTACACCCGCCTGGGCGATGCCTGCCGCGTCGGCCTGACATCGCTAGCTGCTGCTTGCACAAAGGAATAACTATCGGTACATTTATACCGATAGTTGAGGAGTGCTGATGGAACGAGTGCAGGATGGCCGGCTGGCTCGCGGCTCTGCGCGGCGCGATCTGTTGTTGAATGCCGCCGTGCGTGTTGTTGCCGGTACAGGGTTCGGTTCGCTCACTCACCGCGCTGTCGCGTCTGAAGCGAAGGTGTCTGTCGCATCCGTTACGTATCACTTCCCTTCCATCGGGGAATTGCGGCGGGAGACGCTGGAGCATGCCGGATCGAGCATCGGTCTCGAACTCGCCAGCCTGGTCTTAGCTGCCTCGGCGAGCGTTGACGACACCCCGGAGATCTGCGCGGCGTATGCTGTTCGGCTCGTCGTGGAGCGCCGCGTCGAGACGGCCGCTGTGTTCGAGTTGATCGTCGCCGCCGCACACGATGACGACCTGCGGCCCGTCGTGGCCGTCTATCACGGGATGCTCGCAGATCTGCTCACCCCCTACGAAGGCGATCGGGGCCGGGCCCAGATCGTCGCCGCGGCCGTGCAGGGCCTGCTGCTCGTGCAGATGGTCAGCCCGTTTCCCGCTGATCCGGGCACACTCGGCGCGGCTGTCGCAGATCTCATCCGTCGCTACCGGGCACACGGCCCCGCCGAGAATCATCTCGATCGTTCCGACGAGCGCCACAACTAAGAAAGCTGGAGAACCTCATGCAACTCTTCCTCACCATCGTCAGCGGCCTCGCGTGGACGATCGTCTACATCGAGGCGATCCGCCTCGGCTTCAGATACAAGACGTACGCGATGCCCGTCGCAGCGCTCGGGTTGAACATCGCCTGGGAGACGATCTACGGCATCAACGGTCTCAGCGGAGCAATCGACCCGCAGACGATCATCAACCTGCTCTGGGCCGCGGCCGACGTCGTGATCGTCTACACGTTCTTCCGCTTCGGCCGCGCCGAGCTCCCGGCGTTCGTGACCCGGCCTCTCTTCATCGGCTGGGGCATCGTCATCTTCGCCACCGCCTTCGCCGTGCAGGCGCTGTTCATCGCTCAGTTCGGCTGGATGGATGGCGCGCGGTATTCCGCGTTCCTGCAGAACCTGCTGATGTCTGGACTGTTCATCGCCATGCTGGTGGCGCGCCGAGGCGCACGCGGCCAGTCCATGGTGATCGCCGTTGCCAAGTGGCTGGGCACACTCGCCCCGACGATCTTGATCGGGGTGCTGGGCGACCTGCCCTTCATCATCGGCATCGGGCTCCTGTGCAGCGTTTTCGATCTGATCTACATCGGCATGCTGTGGTGGGCGAAGAAGAACCCTGCCGCATTCGCGGCCGCTCCAGTGCTCAGTGCAGCCGTGCAGGTGTAGTTCGCCCGCCTCAGATCTCGACGTCGCTGCCCATGGTCACGGTACGCAGCGGCGGCAGCGCAAATCGGGCAGCGGGATCCGCTGCATTGTGCGCGAGGGCGACGAACAGAGACCGGCGCCACCGTGCCATGCCCTTGGAACCGGTCGTTCGGATCGTGCCTCGCGAGATGAAGTACGAGGCGTGTTTGAATGCGCCGGCTTCGAGAGACAGAACATTCGCGCGGCACGCAGCACGCAGCGCCCGTGGAAGGTCGGGTCTGTCTGAGAAGCCGAACCGGATGCTCAAATGCTCGATACCGTCGCCGGAATAGCCGAGATCGTCGTAGGTGAATGCCTGTGATGTCGGCACGTGGGGTACCCGCGCGGTCGTCACCGACACGATGATCACGCGTTCATGAAGAACATGGTTGTGCTTCACATTCGCACGCAGCGCGAGGGGCGTGCTCTCCTTATTCGGGTGCGGGAAGATCGCGATGCCCGGAACCCTCGGCAATTTCTGTGAGCGCACGTCGTCGATGAACTGAGAAAGCGAACCTTCCTTCTTCTTCCGGTCTTCCAGAACGAGTTGCCGACCCCGGCGCCAGGTCGTCATGACGATGATCACCGCAGCCGCGATGAGGAGCGGCACCCAGCCGCCGTTGACGATCTTGGAAAGGTTGCCGGCCAGAAACGTCAATTCCAGACCACCGAACACGACAGCCGCAACCACGATCTTCCAGGGCCGCCAGTGCCACAACGGCCGCGCGACGAGGAGCAACAGCAACGTGTCGACCACGAGCGCCCCGGTCACCGACACCCCGTACGCGGTGGCCAGGCGATCGGATGAGCCGAAGGCGAGCATCACGGCGATGACCCCGAGAAACAGCAGAATATTGACGGCGGGCAAGTAGATCTGGCCGCCTTCACGTTCGGAGGTCTGACGGATGGTCAGCGGTGGGAGCAGGCCGAGCTGCACGGCCTGCCGGGTGAGAGAGAACGCCCCCGAGATGACGGCCTGGCTCGCGATGATCGTGGCGGCGGTGGCCAAGATCACCACGGGAAGGCGCGACCACTCAGGAAAGAGGAGGAAGAACGGATTGGCCGTTGCGGCCGGATTGTGCAGAACGAGCGCCGCTTGGCCCAGGTAGTTGAGCACGAGCGCCGGGAACACCAGCGCGAACCAGGCACGACGAATCGGCGACCTCCCGAAGTGTCCCATGTCTGCGTAGAGCGCTTCTGCCCCCGTGATCACGAGCACCACTGCACCCATCGCGATGAATGAGATCACCGGATGCGCGACGATGAAGACAAGGGCGTAGGTCGGCGACAGACCCATCAGCACGGTCGGGTATTGAATGACCATGGCAAGACCGGCCACGCCCAGCACCACGAACCACAGCACCATCACAGGGCCGAACAGCCTGCCCACCTTGCCTGTGCCGAATCGCTGAACGGCGAAGAGGCCGACCAGGATCAGAACGGCGATGGGAATCACCAGATGCGCGATGGCGGGCACCGTGACATTGAGACCTTCCACCGCCGAGAGCACGCTGATAGCCGGCGTGATGATGGAATCGCCGTAGAACAGCGACACACCCACGATACCGATGACGAGGAGTATCCCGGCCTTGCCGGCACGTTTGGCGTAGAGCCGCTGGGCCAGCGCCGCCAGCGCCATCACGCCGCCCTCGCCGTTGTTGTCTGCGCGCATCAAGATGCCGAGATACTTGATCGACACGATGATGGTGATGCTCCAGAACATCAGCGAGATGACGCCGTAGACGTCGCCCTGGTCCGGGCGCACGGCGCCGCCGTCCAGCGTGAAAACCGTCTTCAACGCGTACAGCGGGCTCGTACCGATGTCGCCGAAGACAACACCCAATGCGGCGACTGCGGCCACCACCACGGCCCGCGGGCCGCGACCGCCCACGTGGGGCCTACCGGGCAACGGTGCCTCTACAGATTCTCTGCCGTCTGACTCGACTGACGCTGTCATCCGCGCCCTCTATGCGCACCGCTGAAAGGAGTGCACGGTACTAGTGAGAGCACGGTGCTAAGGAGAGCACGTTCGGCAGCAGCAGGTATTTCGCACGCGAACAACGTTACCCCCAATGCACCCGGGCAACTCCCCCATGGCTGCGGGATATGCGGTCTTGAGGCCGTGACGCCCTCACTCACAGCCGAACCGAATGATTCAGCCTCGGAGATCACGACGCCGGAAGGCGACAACCGCGGCGATCGCCAGCAGAATGCTGATTGCGGCGAGAAGGAGCACGTGGCCGGCGTCCGCTCCGTGCGTGAGCGGATTCGACGAGTTGTAGTAGTACCACGGGCTCCACTTCTGCCCTTCCGCCAGGTTCGAACTGAGCGGAAGAAACGTATTGGCGGCGAAGGCCAGTACCGCGACGAGAGCCGGCACCAGTGTGGCGACACGCTTGCTTCCGGTGGCAGCGCCGAGGAGAAACGCCAGTGCGCCGAAGAGCAGGCCGAAGACGAAGGAGTGGGCAGCCACCCCGATGATGCCCGCCGCACTGAGCCCGAGGTCGCCGATCACGTTGCCGAGCTCGAGGCCGAGCGCGATACAAGTCGAGACAATGAGCACCGACACCGCCATCGCGATCATCGTCGCCACGAGGAAGGTGCTGCGAGCGACGGGTGCGCCAAGGGTGATCCCCAGCGTCTTCTTCTCTTCCTCGCCGGCCGTCGACGCCGCGGCGCTCATGACGGCGACCACGATGACCGCCGCCGGCGCCACCAGCGAAAACAACTCGGCATTCGCCCATCCAGCCGGGGTCGACAGGTCGGTTCCGCCCGAGATGGCCTTGACCAGATCGACCATCGATTGCGGCAGGTTCTGGAACACGTCGCGCAGCGGCGGCCAGAGCAGCCCGAGCACCGCGCCGATGGCGAGCATGTAGAACGAGGCCGCGCCGACGACTTGAGTGCGGTCTTTGACGGCTTTGCCGATCAGCGTCGATACCGCCCGGCGCGGGATCGGCGCAGAACGCGGTCGTGCAGGTGTGCGGACCAGAGTGGTCATGATGATTATCCCTTCAGATCACGTCGGGCGAAACCGAAGAAGGCGACGACCACGGCCACGGCTGCGATCACGGCGAGCACCAGGATGTGCCAACCGTCAATGCCGTTCGTCAGTGGATCGCTTCCGGCGAAGTAATACCACGGGCTCAGCTTCGCCCAACCGGCGAGATTCGCCAGTGGGAGCATCGCGTTCGCCACATAGGCGGCCACCGCGAGACCGCCGGCGATTCCTGTCGCAAGACCGGGGTTGCCGGTCAGGCAGCCCGCTGCGACGGCGATGGCGCCGAACATGATCGCCAGAAAGAGCAGATGCACGCAGATGGCGGTCAAGCCGTTGAGATCGAGGCCGATGTTGTAGCTCGCCGAGGCGATCGCCACTCCGGCCCACAGCAGAACCGACGCACCGACGAGAGCGGCCAGCAGGCCGAGCGACTTGCTGGTCACGATGGATGTCCGGGTGACCGGCTGAGCAGTGAGAATCGACATGGTGTGTTTGTCTTCTTCGCCGGCGATAGTCGAACCACCGACAACGACCGCGTAACCGACCATCGCGGCGGGCGCTATGAGGTTGAAGAGCTCACCGACCGCGTATCCACCTGCACTGCCGCCACCGATGAATGCCGTCACCTGCGGCGGAAAACCGTTGGTGAGCTTCCCGATGGCATCGCTCATTCCCGCCGTGAGCGCGAAAATGAAGACGCCCATGCCCCCGATGACGACGCCGAGGGCCAAGGCAGACCAGCGACGCTCCTTCACTTCATGGCCGAAGAGTTCAGCGAACATGGCCCACCGACTCGCTCTCGCGCGTCGCGGTTTCGGCCGCTTCGCTCGTGCCGACGGCTTCCGGGCGGTAGAACGCCAAGAAGATCTCCTCGAGATCTGCTTCACGGCTCGTCAGATTGAGCACTTCGTATGCGGTCGCGGCACGCAAGAGGTCGGTCAC